>JAJYIO010000092.1 GCA_021790035.1 bacterium
AGGGCGAGCGCGACATGGCCAGGGATAACCGGACCCTCGGGAGGTTCAAGCTCGAGGGCATCGCGCTCGCGCCGCGGGGGGTGCCCCAGATCGAGGTCGCCTTCGACATCGACGCCAACGGCATCGTCAACGTGACGGCCAAGGATCTCGGGACGGGCCGCCAGCAGCGCGTCACCATCTCGGGCCAGACGGCGCTGTCCCGCGACGAGGTCGAGCGCCTGGTGCGCGAGGCCGAGAGATCGGCCGAGGGGGATCGCAAGCACCGCGAGGCCGTCGAGACTCGTAACCGGGCCGAGGCGATCGTGTATTCCACGCAGAAGACCCTGTCGGACCTCGGCGACCGGGTCGACCCGGCGACGCGGCAGCCGGTCGAGGCCGCGCTCGGCGAGCTCAAGGAGGCACTCGAGGGGGGGCTGACCGAGCGAATCCAGGCCGCCACCGAGCGCCTGCAGCAGGCCAGCTTCGCCCTGGGCCAGCAGGTATACGCCAAGACGGGCGCCAATCCCCAGGCGGACGCCTACCGGGCCGGCCAGCGGGCGGGATCGGGAGAGGTGATCGAGGCCGAGTTCGAGGAGAAGCCCTGAAGCCGGAAGGCGCGGCGACTGAAGAACGAGGAGGGGGAAGACGGGTCATGGACGAGGAGTTCCAAGGCTTCCACCCGCAGGTGACTCCGGCCCGAGAAGACGTGGCCGAAACCGACCTGGAGGCAGAGCTTGCCCGTTGCCAGCAGGATCTCGCGGAGGCAAGAGCCCATCTGAAGGCCACCAAGGCCCTGCACGACCGCGACTGCGATCGCCTCTTGCGCCAGGCCGCCGAGACCGACAACCTGCGCAAGCGCTCGGAACGCACGGCCGCAGAGCAGCAGAGGGCCGACCGCAAGCGGATCCTGCGGGCATTCCTGCCGGTAGCCGACGACCTGGATCGCGCCCTGGCCCAGAAGAGCGCGGACTCCGTCGTCGGCGGCCTCCGCATCATGCGACGCCATCTGGAAGAGATCCTGCGCCAGCAAGGGGTCGCGCGGGTCCTATCCGTCGGCGGCCCCTTCGATCCGAGCTGCCACGAGGCCGTGGGGGTCGAGACCGGTCCGGCGGACGTCGTGGTCCAGGAGGTCGAGCCAGGGTACTCGCTCGAGGGTGACCTCCTGCGGCCCGCCCGGGTCGTGGTCGGGCTGGGCGAAGGCGAGTTTGCGGCCCAGGAAGTTTCCGAGCCAGTCGAGGGCCCTTGAGTGCAGCAGACCTGGCCCGGTGGCGCCGAGGGTCCTTGGGCTCGAGGGCCCGCCTGATGAAGGAGGTACGCCATGACCACCCGAAGGATCCCGAAGGAACAGTGGGAGCCTTACTTCAGCTCGCTTAGCAACCGCGCACACGCCGAAAATCAGCTCGTGACCGTCACGGTCCAGAGCGAGGAGGCAGGCGTCGAACCGGTTGCCGAGCATGCGCCGCTTCGGGCCATCTTCTTCGAGGAGAAGGGATCCGAAGCCGGAAGCCTCGACATCGAGATCGGTGACGACGTCTCGGGGGATCGCCTCGTGCAGCGCCTCGACGCCCAGATCATCTGGGTCGAGGAAAGCGCCCTGGGTGAGCCCATGGCCATCGATATCGAGGGCGTCGATCCGTCTTCCCGAGCCACCATCAAGACGATCGTCCGCTTCGACTCGTGACGCGGCCATGATGCCTGCTTCCAGGCGTTGTGGGGCACCTCGGCGGGTGAGAGGATTGTAACGAAAAGTTTCTGACGATGGCATACTACCTGATCGGAATCGACCTCGGCGGCACCAAGCTTTCAGCTGGCCTGACCGACACGGACGGTCGTGTCATCCGGCTCGAGCGCGAGCCCGTCGCGACTCCATGGGACGTGCGGCAGACCGTCGCCGCCATGGCGGCGATCGCCCATCGCGTGGCCCAGGACGTCCCCGCTGCTGCGGTCCTGGCTGTCGGTGTGGCGATCTGCGGGGTCGTCGACCGGCAGGCCGGTACCGTGAAAGCCTCGCCCGCCCTCGGATGGCACGACGTCCACCTCAAAGACGACCTCAGGGAAAGGTTGCCGTGGGACGTCTTCGTAGGCAACGACAACGGACTGGCGACGCTCGCCGAGTGGCAGCACGGTGGCGGCAGAGGGACCGAGTCGCTGCTCGGCGTCTACGTCGGGACCGGGGTCGGAGCCGGCCTCATCCTGGACGGCAGACTGTACGAGGGTCGCCACTTCGCGGCCGGCCAGCTCGGGCGGGTCTTTCTCCCGGTCGGCGGGACGAACGGATTCGGCCAGCGCCGCGGTCGGCTGGAGGAGATCGCTTCGGGGCCAGCGCTGTGTCACCGGGTCTTGCGGGCCTTGCTGGCGGGAGAGCCCTCGATGATCAAGATGACGACCGGCGGCGTGGTCACGCCCGAGGAGATCGGGCGGGCCGAGCGCGAGGGAGATTCCCTCGCGCTGCGGGCGATAGCGGAGAGTGCGGACGCCCTCGGCGTCGTGATCGCGAATGCCGTCACACTTCTCGATCCGGACCGCGTCGTGCTGGGCGGCGGCGTGGTCCGGGCGATCCCGACCCTGCCCGCCCGGGTGCGGGAGGTCGTCCGGCGCCATGGAGACTGGGGAATGGCGTGTCCCCACGAGGTGACTCCCGCCGAATTCGGCCGTGAGGCTCCCATCATCGGCGCCGCACTCCTGGCGAGGACGGCCGGGCGCCTGGCCACGGAATCCATGGCGACGGGTGGCACCCGTAAAATGGGGGAGACAGGCCGATGATCGCGAGCAAGATGCACGAGATCCGATTCGACGTCGAGGAGCTCGCCTGCAACTACTGCGCGCGACGGCTCTTCGACGGACTGTCGGGTGTAGAAGGGGTGGTTGCGATCCACATCCAACCGCCTCCCGAGCGGCTCGACGGTCCCGACGACCTGTGGGGAACGGTCGTCATCAAGTTCGTGCCCGAGGTCGTCGGCTCGGAAGAGATCTACGACCACGTGCGGCATCTGGGCTACCGACTGCGAAAGGCGCCAGATGGCTAGCGATAGCGAGTTTCGGCCTCGATGAGGCCGGGCCGGCGTCGCGTCCCGCGTCCAGGCTCGGGATGTCCCGGCCGCAGAGGGGGAGGATTTCATGTCTGGCAAGAACGTCTCCACCCGATCCCGGTCCAGCTGGAACCGGCGGTCCGATGCCCTCGACATGACCGGCCAGATCGGGCGCGATCGGACGGATGCCGAACGCCACAAGCGGGTGCACAAGCGCACACCTGGGGCGGTGCGCGTCTGCTCCTCCTGCGCGGCGGTGTCAGCGGAAAAGCGCTGGGTCACGGATCCCGAGACGATCGCCCGGATCCGAAACGCGGCGGGCGGAGCCATCGAGCCGACGTTGTGCCCGGGCTGCGCCCGCGTGCGTTCGGGGCGGGTCGACGGCTGGCTCCGTCTTGAAGGCCAGGCCGTGCGAGAGCACGAGGACGAGATCCGGAGCCTCGTCTTCCACATCCTGGAAGACTCGCGCCGGGACGATCCGGTCCACCGGGTGGTGTCCTGGCACACCGAGGGGACCAGGATGGAGATCGAGACGACGAGCCAGTGGCTCGCCGAGACCATCGGGAAGGCGATCCAGCGGGATCTCGGTGGCGATCTCGATATTCGCTTCATCCCAGACGAGGAGTTCGTCCGGGTCTACTGGAAGGAGCGCAGCTAGAGCGATTTGCGCTCAGGCGCCGCCAGCCGTCTGGCCGACAGCATCCTCCAGACTCGGCACTGCGCCACCGGTAGAGCCAGGCCACGCGGCAGCTTGCCCACCGCGGGGCGTCGAGGGAGGATCCAAGTTTCACGCCAGGGCCCACAGAGCCCGTGCGATCTGAAAAGGGTCTCGCTGCACCACGTCAGGCCGGGGAACTTGCTGGAGAACTTCAGTTCTGCTAGCGTTTCTCCCCAGAATGCCCAATCTATTTGCAACCAAACCCCTGGATGTCTTGCGGTGCGAGTCCGACGAGTCTGGCGAACACTCGCTAAGGCGTGCCCTCGGCCCGATCAACCTGATCACGCTGGGAATCGGGGGCATCATCGGGGCGGGCATCTTCGTGCTCACGGGCGAGGCCGCGGCTCAGTACGCGGGACCCGCCATCGTGCTGTCCTTCATCATCGCGGGCCTGGCCAGCGCCCTGGCCGGACTGTCTTACGCGGAGTTCGCCGCGCTGATCCCGCTGGCTGGCTCCGCGTATACCTATGGCTACGCCACGCTGGGTGAACTCGTCGCGTGGATCATCGGCTGGGATCTGATCCTCGAGTACGCCCTCGGGGCATCGACCGTGGCCAGCGGCTGGAGCGGGTACGTCGTGAGTTTCCTGCAGGATATCGGCATCGTCTTGCCGCCGCAGCTGACCGCCACGCCCGGCACCCGCCTGGTCCTGTACGACCACCGCTGGGAGCCGCTCACCACGCTGCTGCCCACCCTGCACCATCTGGCCATCGACCCCGCCACCTTGCCGCATGCGACCGGGATCTTCAACCTCGTGGCCGTGGTCGGCATCGCGGCCGTGTCGGCGCTCTTGATCCTCGGGATTCGCGAGTCGGCCAACGTCACGTCGGCCATCGTCGTCCTCAAGGTCGCCATCGTACTGGCGTTCATCGCGATCGCCGCGGCATTTGCCCTCCAGCACCCCGCCCTCGTGGCAGCCAACTGGCACCCCTTCATCCCGCCTAACGCAGGACAGTTCGGCAAGTTCGGATGGAGCGGAGTCGCCCGCGCTGCCGGCGTCATCTTCTTCGCGTACATCGGCTTCGACGCGGTATCGACGGCATCCCAGGAGGCCAAGAACCCGCAGCGCGACATGCCCTGGGGCATCCTGGGCTCCCTCGTCATCTGCACCCTCCTCTACATCGCCGTCTCGGGCCTGCTGACGGGCATCGTCAACTACTCGGCCCTCAACGTCGCGGCCCCGGTGGCGGTCGGCATCGATGCCACGGGCGTCAAGTGGGGATCCTTTCTGGTCAAGTCCGGGGCCGTTCTCGGCCTGTTCAGCGTCATGATCGTCTTGTTGCTCGGTCAGTCCCGGATCTTCTTCGCCATGTCGCGCGATGGCCTGCTCCCCCGCTGGGCTGGCGCTATTCATCCGCGTTTCCGCACTCCCTTCGTGTCGACGATCGTGGTCGGAACCGTCGTTGCCGCCTTGGCCGCCCTCTACCCGATCTCCGTGCTGGGGGAGCTGGTTTCGATCGGGACGCTCCTGGCCTTCGTCATCGTCAGCGCCGGGGTCTGGATCCTGCGCGTCCGGCGGCCGGACCTGCCGCGACCGTTCCGCACCCCGTGGGTTCCGGTCGTCCCGGCGCTAGGCATCACGGTATCCCTCTTGATGATGGCGGCATTGCCCCTGGCCACCTGGATCCGTCTGGTGGTCTGGCTCGTCATCGGCCTGGCCATCTACTTCGGCTACGGCCGGCACCACAGCCGGGTCCAGGCCGCGCAGGAGCCCGCGTCAGCGGGCGGGGGATCCTGAAGTAGGAAGAGATCTTCGCGCCAGGCGGCGAGGAGCCCCCTGCGCGGAGGTAACGAGCCCGTCCCGCCAACGAAGTTAGGGCGCCGGGCCCTTTGCGGGGGACGTGGCTTGTCCCAACGTGGAGCCCATGCTCGGGCTGCTCTCGGCCTTCATCCTGCTGACATCGGCGGGAACGCCTGACGTGCAGGTAGCAGCTCCGGCCCTGTTACCGCCCGAGCCGGGTACCGGCGATGTCGTCCCGGCGGCTCCCGGTCTGGCCCCCGTGGCGCCGAGCCCGCCACCGGACGCGGCGGCCTCCGCCATCTTGGTGGTCGAGCCGGGCACCCCGAGCGCGAATCCCGTTGCCCCTCCGTCGCCCGGAACGCCGCCGCCCTTGCCCCCGGGCTGGAACTACGGCGCATTGCTCGACCGTGACGGCAATCGCTGGATCGTGCCGGTGCCTCCCGGCATGGCGCTGCCCCCGTTGACCACTCGCACCGACCTGCTCGAGCAGGCGCGAATGCGCCTGGAAATGCTGCGGGTCGCGCTGGACGGCTACTTCGACAGCGCCATCTCCGGAGCGAACGAGTATCCCCGGGCCGACACGCTGGCCGACCTCACGGAGCTCCTCAAGCGCAGCGAGTTCTTGCCGGAGGGCTGGAAGATCGAGGGCCAGCTGGTCGACTTCCAGCTCTCCCCGTACGGCTACCGGATCGGCCTGGTCGTGGCCGATCACGAACTCGTGATCACATCTACGGAGCCTCGGAACCCCTACCGGATGGTGCTCGTGCTCCCGCACCCACCCTGATCGCGACCGAGGCGTCTCGCAGACGGTTGCCTTCCACGTGGAACCTTCGCCACCTCGAGAGCCAAGCTACGCAGCAGCTTGCCATCAGCCGGAGAGAGTTCGAGGGAGATGCTCGAAGTTTCTCCTCAGAGCAGGCTCGTGATGCGTGCCCGGAGCTTGCGCATGGCATCCTGGCCCTGATCGAATCCGACCATCCGGCTGATCGCCATGCCGAGGCGATCGGACAGATCCACCATCTGGCCGAATGTCAGGTTTTCCATGTCGACGATCCCCATCTCCTGGACCGAGGTCTCGACGAGGTTGCGGGCCACGTCATAGCCGACGAATTCCATCACGATGAGGGCGAACGAGTCGAACCGCGTGCGCTCGATCGGCTTGTAGGCCGGATCGTCGTCTCCGGTGTGGGCAAAGACGCCGTTGGTGTAGAGCAAGGCCTTGAGCGAGTTGCAGGTCTCCTGGTGACCGAGCTCCGAAAGGTCGAAGAGCTGGGCCACCGAGAAGCTGCGTGGCAGGCGGCGCAGCCAGTGGGGGATCCACTCGGGTGGTTCCGAACGATCCCATTCGAAGGCCTCGAGGGCCTCCTGGGTGAAACTCAGCGCGCTCGTCAGGTCGGGTAGCAGGCCGTGGAAGGCCTGATCTTCGTCCATCCGACGCATGGCCTCGATGAGGAGGAAATCGATCGGGCGCGAGACGTTGGCATCGGGCACCTCGTCGTCGGAGACCTCGAGGACCTTGAAGTCCCCGGTCGTCCACCACGTGGTGATCCGGAACATCGCGTCATCGCCCCGGATGGCGTTGACCGTGGCGGACTTGAGGTTGCCCTTGAGGAAGTACATCTCGGCCGACTGGGAGACCTCGACGCGCGTCAGCTCGAGCTTGACCGTCTTCTGCTCCATGCGAAGCAGCTGGACGAGATTGGGAAAGCTGATGGAGGAGATGTTGCCCTCGAGCAGGATTTTCATGAGTCCTCGTTTGGGATAACGCTTGCCAGACCAACCCGGGTGGAGCCTATCGCCGATCCGCGGCTCCGGTAGACCATCGCCCGGACTCGCGAGCCAGGGCGTCGCGGAATTCGGCGAGAGCCGCGAGATTTGTAAAGAACCGCACCCCCATTGCGTCCCACGTGAAGTGGTCCGAGATCTGATTACCCGCATCGAGCCAGCACACCACGACCCAGCCCTCGGGCGCCTTTTCGATCTCGAGCGAAAAATTGGGTTCTGCCGGCTCGAAGCGCACCCTCGGCGAGGTACCGGCGACGAGAGAATCGAGAAGCCGGACGAGGCGCCCGAGTTCGTCCTGGGGCGACAAACCCAGCCAGCATCGACCGATCTGCCCCTCGGTGTCCTCGAGCGCGGATCGCCGGGACCCCGAGGCGAGCTCCAGACGGTAAGGCAGCCAGAGGCCATCGCGCGATACCGCCCGGGTGAACTCGATCGCCAGCGAAGACGAAACTTCGCGATCGTCACTCACCAGCTTTGGCATGACCCTCATCTTGCGATCTTCCGAGATCGCCAAGGATCGCTGCAACACCGTTCGCCCCGCCCCAGGACCGAGCGCCCGCGCTGCCGAAACCCCTTGTCCATCCATGTGTCCGCTAGGCGCGGGCACGTTTCAATATACCATCGGGGCGCAGTCCGAGGCCCAGGAGGACTCCCCCGTAGGCCAGCAGGCCGGACAAACTGACCGCCAGGATCTCGGCGAGCACGAAGAGCTTGCCGTGGGGCCAGTGCAAGAGGACCATCCAGCGCCCGAGAGCGCCGGCGACGCCCGCCGCGATCAGGACCTTGAAAAGGTCCGCACGCCCCGACCAGA
>JAJYIO010000093.1:0-6117 GCA_021790035.1 bacterium
GAGGAAGCCCCATGATACCAGCCCCTATGCACTCCCCCCCGAGGGCATCCTGCGCCGATCCGCCTGCACAGGGGCGATCGCCGGGTTGGCCAAATGGCCCCAAAGGCCTGGGCCACTCGGCCTTGCAGCCAGACACCAACCGACATAAAGATTAGCTAAGCGTCGGCCAAACCCCGTGACTGCCGACGGACCGAGGAGGGTATCGATGTCGGACCGCCAGAAGGAAGAGAAGCGCCAGCGCAATCTCGCGTACGCCAAGAAATTCAAGAAGAAAAAGAAGAAGACGGCTTCTGCGCCGAATCCCTTCATCTTGATGGCACCCTCTGCGGGCCCGTTCCCTGCGACCTGCGCTCGCTGCAAGAAGCAGACCGAGGTGCCCTTCCGCCCGACCGGGCTCAAGCCCGTCTACTGCGACGAATGCTTCGCCCTGGTTCGTTCGGGGGCGTACGTGCCGCCGTCGACCGAGGCCGAGCCGGCTCCGGTCGGCTGAAGCCCGCCCTGGATTCGGGTTCGCACAGAGGCCTCCCGTGAGGAAGGCCTCTGTGCCCGTCTTCACCGGGCCCGCTTGACGTCGGGAGCGCCCGTTGGGGTTCGCCGGCCATCAAAGGGCGGTCTGCGAAACCACCAGGTCTCGCGACCGCCACGCTTTGATCTGCGTTTCCCGCAGCGAAACGATCCTGCGCTCAGGACGCCTGGCCGGGGGTGCGTCCCTTGGGGGTCTGGGCGAACCGAACCCGCAGGAGGCACTCCCCCGAATGGTTGAGCTGCTCGGCGACGACGTACATCTCGAGCTGCTTCAAGACGGTCTCCAGAGACAAAGAGGGCTCGGAGTAGGTCCGGAGCATCAGGACTTCGTCGTTCCGGTGAACTTCGGCTTCAATCACCGTATGCTCCTTTCGAGCTGGCCCACGGCTCTTCTCGAGAGGTCTCTCGAGCCTGCCGCGGGTGCCCTCGCCAGTCGCCTCGAGAGTCTCGCGCCAGGCGCGGGGCGATGACTCCCGACCGGCTCATCGCGGCTCCCGGGGCAATGCTATGCCGTCCGCGGGCAGGCGGGCATGGCCAGATTGCCCAATGTTGCGTGCTATAATTGGTCTTTGCCTTCAGGCGGCGAGCCGGCGCGTGAGATCGCCCCCTGGATGCTTCTAGATCGACTCCAGCCGGGCGTTTCCCAGTTGTGGCCAGGCGTTGCTGGTGCTTCGATCCCCGAAGCGGGGCATGACAGGGTTGCATCGCCGCAATCACGGCCTCGGCCGACCGCGCCGAAGGCGCCGGGGCGCCATCGGACGCTTCTAGAAGGAAAGTATGGCCTCCGAAAAGGAACGAGCGCTCGAACTGGCGATCGCCCAGATCGAGAAGCAATTCGGCAAGGGCGCCGTGATGAAGCTCGGAGAGAGCGCCCGCATGCGCGTGGCGACCGTTCCGACCGGCATTCTGCCGCTGGACGTCGCGCTCGGCGTCGGTGGGCTGCCCCGGGGCCGGGTCGTCGAGGTCTATGGACCCGAATCCGGCGGCAAGACGACCGTCGCCCTCACCGTCGCCGCCCAGGTGCAGCGCGGCGGCGGCATCGCGGCCTTCATCGACGCAGAGCATGCACTGGATCCGGTCTACGCGGCGGCGATCGGCGTCGACGTCGGGGAGCTCCTGGTCTCGCAGCCCGATTCGGGCGAGCAGGCCCTCGAGATCGCAGAGCAGCTGGTCCGCAGCGGCGCCGTGGACCTCGTCGTGGTGGACTCGGTCGCCGCCCTGGTCCCCAAGGCCGAGCTCGACGGCGAGATGGGCGACGCCCACGTAGGCCTGCAGGCCCGCCTGATGAGCCAGGCGCTGCGCAAGCTCACCGGCACCATTTCCAAGTCCAGCGCCATCGTGCTGTTCATCAACCAGCTCCGCGAGAAGGTGGGCGTGATGTTCGGCAACCCCGAGGTCACGACGGGCGGACGAGCGCTTCGGTTCTATGCCTCCGTTCGCATCGAGGTCCGCAGGATCGAGACGCTCAAGCGGGACGGCAGCGAGATCGGCAACCGCGTCAAGGCCAAGGTCGTCAAGAACAAGCTGGCCCCACCCTTCAAGGTCGCCGAGTTCGACCTGCTGTTCGGTCAGGGTGTCTCTCGCGAGGGGTGCGTGCTCGACCTCGGGGCCGATCTCGGCGTCGTCACCAAGAGCGGGTCGTGGTTCTCGTTCGACGGCGATCGCCTCGGCCAGGGCCGCGACGCCACCCGCGAGCATCTGCGAACGCATCCCGAGCTCACGGCCGCCCTCGAGGCCAAGGTCCGGTCGATCGTGCTCTCGCCGTTGCCCGAGGAGACCGCGCCAGGCGAGTCGCCCGCGCAGAACGTTTCCTCGCTCAAGTAGGCGCCTCGAACGAAATGAGTTACCCACCGTCTGCGCCGACACTCTCGAATGAAACGCCACCTGCCGAGCAGGGCTACGCAGCAGCTTGCCCGCAGCGGGGGGTAGTTTGCGGGGGGCAAGGCCCCCTGCAAGTCACTGCCCCGAAGGGGAGGTTCCCACCTGCCAAGCAGGGCTACGCAGCAGCTTGCCCGCAGCAGGGGGTAGTTTGCGGGGGGCAAGGCCCCCTGCAAGTCACTGCCCCGAAGGGGAGTTTCTTGTGAGCGGTTCCACCCTGATCTTCGCCTTCGGCGCAGCCCTGCTCGTCCTGGCGATCGGATTGTTCGTATACACCCAGATCCGGCGCTCCAAGACCGAGGCCCAGGTCGCAGCCGCCATCCGGGAGGCCGCCGAGGCCCGCGCCAAGGCCGAGGTCGAGATCGAGAACGCCCACAAGTCGGCGCTCCTCGAGGCCAAAGAGGAAGCCGATCGCCAGAAGGCCGAGCACGAGGGCCTGCTCAAGGAGCAGCTCGAGGACCTGAGGGCCCGGGAGCGCCGCATGGACCAGCGCGAGACCTTCCTCGACCAGAAGGCCGAGAGCCTCGACCGCAAGTCCGCCGACATCAACGTCACCGAAACCCGCATCGCCAAGCTCCAGGACGAAGCCGAGGCCCTGCGAGACAGGCACGTCGCCGAGCTCGAGCGCGTCGCCGGCCTCACCCGGGAGGCCGCCCGGGCGCAGCTCATGGATCGCCTCGACGAAGAGCTGTCCAGAGAGGCCGCCGCCAAGATCAAGCGCGTCGAGCAAGAGACCAAGGAGCAGGCGGATCGCCGCGCCCGCGAGATCCTGACGACGGCCATCCAGCGCACCGCGGTCGATCACTGCGTCGAGCGGACGGTCTCGGTCGTCCAGCTTCCGACCGACGACATGAAGGGGCGGATCATCGGACGCGAGGGTCGCAACATCCGCGCCCTCGAGACCGCAACCGGCATCGATCTCATCATCGACGACACGCCCGAGGCGATCATCCTGTCCAGCTTCGATCCGGTGCGCCGCGAGGTCGCTCGCATCGCCATCGAGCGACTGGTCGCCGATGGCCGGATCCACCCGGCCCGCATCGAGGAGCAGGTCGACCGCGCCCGCCACGAGGTCGAGGAGACGATCAAGGCCGAGGGCGAGAAAGCGCTGCTGGAGCTCGGGATCGCCGGCGCCCACGCCGAGATCGTCCGCACGCTAGGCCGCTTGCGGTACCGGACCAGCTACGGTCAGAACGTCCTGGCCCACACCAAGGAGGTCGCGCACGTCTGCGCCTCCATCGCCGCCGAGATCGGCGCCAACGTCGCGGTGGCCAAGCGGGCCGCCCTGTTCCACGATCTCGGCAAGGCCATCAGCCACGAGCACGAAGGCGCCCACGCCGTTCTCGGGGCGGACCTCGCCCAGAAGTACGGAGAACGGCCCGACGTCGTACACGCCATCCGCGCTCACCACTACGACGTCGAACCCGCCTCGATCGAAGCCTGCCTCGTCATCCTTTCCGACGGCATCTCGGCGGCACGCCCGGGCGCCCGGCGAGAGAACATCGACGTCTACATCAAGCGCCTCGAGAAGATCGAGGAGATCGCCCGCTCCTTCACGGGCATCGAGCGCGTCTTCGCGGTCCAGGCTGGCCGCGAGGTGCGGGTCATGGTGGCTCCGGACGTGGTGGACGACGTGATGGCCGCCAAGATCGCACGCGACGTGGCCCGGCGGATCGAGACCGAGATGGAATATCCCGGGATGATCAAGGTGACCGTCATCCGGGAGACCCGCAGTACCGAGTTCGCCAAGTGATCGCCCCTGGTCCGGGCGCGCTCTTGCGTTCGAATCCCAGATTTCGGCCGCCAGGCCCTAGATAGTCGGTTCCTCTTGCTCCACGTCCTCTTCATCGGCGACGTCATCGGCCACCCGGGACTCGAAGCCGTTGCCATGGGCATCGCACGGGTCAAGAAGGAACACCCGGTCGATCTGGTGATCGCCAACGGCGAGAACTCGGACAACGGCTTCGGCCTCTCCGAGAAGAGCTACAACGCTCTCAAGGCCTCGGGCGTCGACATCATCACCCTCGGCAACCACGCCTGGGACAAGAAGGAGATCTTCCGCTTCATCGACACGGCCGAGGATATCGTCCGGCCGGCCAACTACCCGCCCGGCACGCCAGGCCGGGGCTGGGCCGCCAAGCAGGTCAACGGCCATGAGGTCGCGATCATGCAGGTGCTGGGCCGGACCTTCCTCAACATCGGCGATTGTCCCTTCCAGGCGGCCGAGCGCGAACTCAAGGCCCTCTCCCGGCGAACCCGCCTGATCCTGGTGGACGTGCACGCCGAGGCGACGGCCGACAAGCAGGCTCTGGGCGTGTACCTGGATGGCCGGGTCAGCGCCGTTCTGGGGACCCACACCCACGTCCAAACGGCCGACGAACAGATCCTTTCGTCCGGGACAGGGTATATTAGCGATGTCGGCATGACGGGCCCCAGCCGGTCGGTTCTCGGCATGCGGCCCGAACTCTCCCTCAAGCGCATCCGAGAACAACTCCCGGTCCGGTTCGAAGTCGCGGAAGGGCCAACGGTCTTCTGCGCCGCATGGCTGGCCATCGACACCGAGACGGGCCTGACACAGCAGATCGAACGTATCCAGCATCGTTGAAATAGCCCCGTCACCAGGCGAGGCCACACCGTAACCAGAGGTCAGGGCAGTGGACGCCAGCGTCTTCAAGGTCTCAGCAAAGTCGAACCCTTCGTCGGTGGCCGGAGCCCTCGCCGGAGTCCTGAGAGAGCGTGGACGAGCGGAGCTGCAGGCGATCGGTGCCGGGGCGATCAACCAGGCCATCAAGGCGGTCGCCATCGCTCGCGGATACGTCGCGCCCGGCGGAATGGACCTCGTGTGCGTCCCCGCCTTCATCGACATCGAGATCGACGGCGAGGAGAGAACGGCGATCAAGCTCATCGTCGAGCCTCGGTAGGGCGAGCGCCCGCGAGCTGCTGGCTCGAGGTCCCATTCGCCCTGCGCCGGACCCGGGTCGAGACTCCACCGGTTGCCGGGATGGGTGGCTGGCACGCCGGGCGATCATCCCGTAACATGTTTCCTCCCAGGCCTCATCCCTGAGGCGGGAGCCCTCAAACGCATCGTCACCAGAAGCGAGGATCGGGAATGGAGCTCGTCATCACCGGCAAGAACATCGATGTCACCGATGCGCTGCGAAAGTATGCGGCAGACAAGCTCGTCCGCATCACCCGCAACATCGACGGCATCCTGTCCACCCAGGTGGAGCTCTCGGTCATCAAGAACCCCTCGGTCTCGGACAACCAGGTCGTCGAGGTCAAGCTCATCGCCAACGGCACGGTCATCCGGGGGGAGGAAGCCTCGGACGGCATGTACAAGTCGATCGACCTGGTCTCGGACAAGATCGAGCGTCAGATCCGGCGCCACAAGCAGCGGCTCGAGGAGCGGCGGCGCGAGCGCACCAAGACGGCGATGGTGATCGTCCCCGAGGAGGCCGCCAAGGAGATCACGAGCGCCGAGGAGGCCCCTCAGATCGTCCGGCAGCGCTACGAGATCAAGCCGCTGGCTCCCGAGGACGCCGCCTACCAGCTCGATCTCTCGGGCAAGGATTTCCTCGTCTTCCACAACCGCGAGACCGACAAGACCGCGGTCATCTACCACCGCCGGGATGGCAACTACGGCCTGATCGAACCCGGCCAGGCCTGATCCTCGAATGGCCCACCCCTACGAGACCGGACAGCGGGTCTTCCTCA
>JAJYIO010000093.1:6127-8047 GCA_021790035.1 bacterium
AAATCGGAGAGTCCCGGCTCGCGGGGGTCGTGCGCGAGCTGACGCTCTCGACCGCGCTGGTGGCCCTCGACTTCCCGGCCGACCTGGAGCCGACGGGAACGCTCACCTGGCCTGACGGAGTCGCGAGCACGGTGGATCTTGCCCGGGCCCGGGTCGAGCTGGTCGTGCGGGTGCCCATACCCGAGATCCAGGTCCCCGGGGCCGCTCGGCAAGAGGAAGCGCCGGGCCGCGGTACGGACGGCGCCGACCACCGGCGCACGCTCCGGCTGGACACCAGCGTCGACGTCCGGCTCGCGGATCCCCAGGTCACCGGATCCCTGGTCGTCGGCAGGACCATCAACGTGTCGTCCGGGGGCGCTCTGGTCCTGACCGAGGGTGCGCTCATCGTGGGCAAGGAGTACGTCTTGCAGATCGAGCTGCCCCAGGAGCCGATGCTCCTGCGCGCCAAGCCCATCCGCCGGACGGGGCACCGGAGCTACGCGCTGCGGTTCCTGATCGCCCCGGATGTGGGCCACAAGCTCATGCGACATCTCATGGCGACGATGCGCACGTGGATCCCGCCCACCAAGCGCCCGCATCTCAACTTCCGCAAATCCTGATGGGGACCGAAGTCGACCCGCCCCGCACCGAGGACATCCTCGCACCCGGGGCGCCCCTCGCGTCCGCGGTAGGGACGGCCGACGCGTCGTCACCGCGCGAACCGGGCCCGGGGGGCGAGATGACCCTCGTCGAGCACCTCGAGGAGCTGCGCTGGCGCATCATCAAGAGCGCCGTGGCCGTGGCCATCGGCTTCGCGCTTTGCTTCTGGTTCAACCAGCCCATCATCGGCTGGCTCTTGAGCCCGGCCCTCAAGGTCGCCGGGATCTCCTCGGGCAGCCTCATCTTCACGACACCAGCCGAGTACTTCATGGCCGCCGTCAAGGTCGCGTTCTTCGGCGGCATCTACATGGCGCTTCCCATCATCCTGTACCAGGTGATCGCCTTCGTCTCCCCCGGTCTCACGGAGACCGAGCGCAAGTGGGCCGTCCCGATGACCGTCGGCGCCGCCCTGCTGTTCACCCTGGGCGGGGCCTTCAGCTACTGGGGATTGCTGCCGATCTGCCTGCGCTTCCTGGTCGGATTCGCGCCGACGACGATCGTGCATCCGATGCTCACGGTCGGCTCCGTGCTGACCTTCACGACCCTCTTCCTCTTTGCCACGGGGGTCGTCTTCCAGCTACCGCTGATCCTGCTGGGCCTCGCGCTGCTGGGCGTCGTCAATTCCCGGATGCTGACGCGATTCCGCAAGTTCTCGATCCTCATCGCCTTCGCCGCGGGAGCCATCTTGACGCCCTCCCCGGACGTCTTCTCGACCACGCTCCTGGCTCTGGCCCTCATCGTGCTGTACGAGACGAGCGTCGTGCTCATCCGTCTGGCTGGCCGCTGAGCCGATCGACCGGCCCCTGGGCCCCTTACCTCGGAGCCCGGCCCCGGATGAGCTGCAGGCGCCGCTCGGGCTCCGCCGGCCCGTGAGCCATGACGATGGCGTAGATCACCTCGGGGGCCAGCTTGCGCATGACGTCCATCACGCCATCGGTGATGACCGAGACCTTGCCGCTGTCGCGCACCTCGACCGGAATCGCCGCGATGATGGCCTGGATCGCTCGTTGCTGGTTCACGACCTTGCTCCTGACCTCGGCCGCTCCGCCGGAAGCCTTCTCCCGGAGCGCTAGCCACGGATCGAGCATAGGGGCCGGGTTCCTGGGGAACAACGAGCGCGCGCTTCTGTGGGTCTTTGCCTGGTCCTTCCCGGGACTGCCCGAGCGCACAGCGCGAGGGAGCATCCCCTTCCCCTGCCAGCAGCGCCATCCGCATGCGGCCGGCATCCTTCCCTCCAGAACCCCCGCCACCTCGAGTGCGCAGCCGCGAAGCAGCTTGCCC
>JAJYIO010000094.1 GCA_021790035.1 bacterium
CGCTGCGCGTGGCCGCTGGCGCCATCGACGAGCTGTCCCACGGGAGAATCCCGCCGTTCATGCTCGACGAGGAGGCGGGGCAGGACAACGAGCTCAAGCGCAACCTCAACACCCTGCTGGCCACGCTCTATGGCATGCATCACGAGACCCGTCACCTCGTGGCCAACATTCGCCAGGGCAAACTGCGCTGCCGGGGCAATGACTGGGACTACGAAGGCATCTGGCGCGAGCTCATCGCCGGGGTCAACAGCGCCCTCGATGCGGTGATCGCCCCGGTCAACGAGGCCAGCACGATTCTCGGTCGCCTCGCCGGCTACGACCTCGCAGCGCGCATGCGCGGTCGCTACCGGGGCGATCATGCCGAGATCAAGAAGGCGATGAACATGACGGCCGAATCGCTTCACAGCGCGATCGCCCAGGTTGCCGAGACGGTCACGGTGGTATCCGAGGTCGGCGCCGACATCTCGCAGAGCAGCCAGGCCGTCTCCGAGGGCGCCGCCGAACAGGAGCGTCAGATCGCCCAGGCGACCGAGCAGCTCGAACTCATTTCCGAGACCTCCAGCCAGGCGACCGTGAGCGTGCACGAAGCGCAGCGCAGCGCCGAGGATGCCGCAGCGGTCATCGCCCGCAGCAAGGAGGCCATGGCGCAGATGCTGGCAACCATGGGGGAGATCGTTGCCTCGGCGGACAACACCGCCGTCATCATCCAGACCATCGACGCCATCGCCAAGGAGACCGACACCCTTTCCTCGAGCGCATCGGCGAAGGCCAAGACCGTGCGTTCATCGGCCAACGGCTTCAGCGTGGTGGCGGGCACGATCGGGAATCTGTCGGAGCGGTGCGAGACGGCCGTGCATGCCCTGAGCCGCCTCCGGAGGAGCCAGCCGACGGACGACGAGAACGCCGCGGACGACGAGCTGCGGGGCATCTTGAAGAACCTGCGCGAGGTCTCCAACATCACCGAGCTTCTGGGCTTGAACGCGGCGATCGAGGCTGCGCACGTCGAGGGCGCTGGCTTCGACTTCGAGGCGCTGACCGAGGAGATTCGCACGCTCGCGCAACGCTCCGCGGACGCCACGCGGCGAACCGAGCAGCTCATCCAGACATCCATTTCCCTGGCGCACAAGGGAAAGTCCCTGGCCGAGGCCATCGACAAGCTGCTCGTCGATGCGGTGAACAGCGCGGAGGCCATCGGACGCATGGCGGACCGGATCTCCAAGGCGAGCGACGAGCAAGCTGCCGCCGTGGGCAATATCAGCCAGGCGACGGCCCGGATCAACGACGTCACGCACCGGAACGCAGCCAGCGCCCGGACGTCCTCTGCCGATGCGCTCGACCTCGAGGGCCACGTGCAGAAGCTCGCGGCGATGGTCGACAAGTTCCGTCTGGTAGAGGCCAGCTGAAGCGAACTGTCCGGGATGCGAGAACCACGCCCCGCATCCCGGAACCCGGTTTCGGGTCCTTACGTCAGACGACCGCTGCCGTTACCAGAGACCGGCTCCGCACCCGAGCGCTCCGAAGCGAAGACCCAGGCCGTATGCCCCGAGGCCATATGGCGCCAGCGCACCGCAGCCTGCCGCCGCGAACGGATAACCCAGATAGCCGTAGTTCCCCAGGAACGGCGAGAAGGCCAGTGGCGACCACGTGCCCGCCCCACCGTAGTAGTACGGAGCGTAGTAGTTCGCCCCGTAGTAGCTGAACGGGTAGAAGCCGCCATAGCCTCGCCACCCCATGGCGCTCCAGGGCGCTCCACCCCATCCGAGCCCCCAGCCGCGGCCCCAGCCCATGGCGCCGAAGCCACCGAAACGACCGATCCACGACGCGTGTAGCTTGGAAGAGTTTGCCGGCAGCAGGATCTTGTCCGCCGGGATCCTGACGAGCACCTTGGCGGCCTGTGCCTCCGTCAGCGTCGCAGGCAGGATCCGTGCCAGCTGAGCTCGGGTCGGAACCTTCGGAGTCGTTTGCGACTGCACGTTCGATGCCGGGGAAGTGCCACATCCCACCAGCGCAACCATGGCCCCGATGGCCACCGAATGTTGCACGCGAAACATCCTTCACCCCCTCTCGAGCCTTCGCGGACTCACCGCCGACAATCAGGCGAGGCAGGAGCCCGGTGGCCCTCCGCAATCTCCCTCCCGGGACTTTCGATGGCAAGGGTTACTGACTCCTCGGAGCGATCGCGACTTGCCAGTATCAGCCCCAGACACGATGCCAAGCGGTTGTTTAGCAACCATACCTTCCGGGTAGCCTGCTCATGGGGAGCGGCGATGCGGCTCGGCCAGGAAACAGGTTTGGCGGAGGGTCGGGAGGGCAAATGCAGACGTCCAGGGCTACTCTCAGGTGAAGCGAAATCGGTTCCCTCCCCTTGCCCTGTTCGTGGCCCTGGCGACGGCCCTCCCTGGAACCGGATGTGCCGCGGGTGCCGTACACCTGACGTCCGCCCATCTGGCGAGTGTTTCTGGCCGTGCGGTTTTCCCGAGCGAAGCTGCCGCGTCGAGCGGATCTCGCCAGGTCGCGGCGCTGCTGTCCGACGTGGCCAACGGAGCGACGGTCTCGCTCATCGATCCCACGACCGGCAACACCATCGCCAGCACCGTGACGACACCGGCCGGGGCCTTCGTGCTCACGTTCAGCTCGTCGTTCTCGCCCCAGCCGTCCGTCCCCTACTACCTCGAGGCGGTCAAGGGCCTGGCTCAAAACGCCGTGGGCAATTCGGCCGTCCGACTGCGCACCCTCATCGAGTGGACGGGGACGGCGTGGATTAGCCTGACCAGCGGAACCCTGGAGATCTCGCTGTCGACGACGGCGATCTCGGCGCTGGCCAACCACTACGGCCTGTCGACCACACAGATCCAGGCCCTGCTCGGCACGGTGACCATCGGTACCGCAGACACCAGTCTCTCGCCGACGACCCCGGACACGTTCGTGCCGACCTCTGGCATCACCGACGAGGCCTTCCACCGGGCCTACCAGATCGTCTCGGCGGACCTGGCCGCCAACCGCGATCCCCTGGCCGAGACCACCTGGTCGCCCCCGGCGGGCTATCACTACGCCATACCGATCACCATGACCGATGCCGGTGGTTACACGCGCGACAACGTCGCGGTGAGCTTGAACGTCGATTTCGCAAGCCTCCTGGGGGCCTCGGGGTCGATCGATCCCAGCTCGCCGCTCATCCTGGACGCCGATGCCAACCAGTTCCTCTCGACCTACTACGACCCGAGCAGCGGTCCCGCAGGGGCCGTGCGATGGATCATCCCCCAGCTGGTCGGTGGCTCGGTGCATCACTACTTCTTGTACTTCGACACCACCGCCAACGGGCCAAAGCCGGCCGAATCGCCGCTGTTTGCCCCCGTGGTGTCGCTTTACGACCCGACCTACCCGGTCTCCTGGACCTCCCTGGCCCAGGTAGACCAGGTCAGCCAGTCGGTGGCCTCCGATGGCGGCGAGATCGTCAACGCCGCGCAGCTGGCCAGCTTCATGCAGTGGGTCATCTCCGACGGCATCAGCGACACGACGGCGGTCATCACCCAGGACGTCTGCCCCGACACGGTCCTGAACTCCGGCGGACCCGGTTCCCTGATCCGCCAGTATCTCGACGCCGGTGGCCGTGTGATCTGGGCCCACGATACGGTTCTGCATTACCTGGGCGCCAGCAACGGCACCTCGACGTCTGTCGCGGACGGCTTCGGGGTCCTGGGCATCTCCGAGAACGAAAACAACATCTGGTTCGGAGGGACCGAGGTGATGGGTGGCACGGTCACGCTGAGCGCCGCGGCCACCGCATGGGGGCTCTTGAATCCCTGGAACTCGGACCGCCCCTACCTGGCCTCGGATTTCCAGGCGCCTAACGATGTCATTCTGGCGACCGACGGTTACGGCAACGCCTCCGGATGGCTCAAGAACTACGACACGACACATCCTTACTCGGGTTTCTTGCGGATCTGGGATGTCAGCCTGACCCTGACCGCGGGCCAGCTCTCGGACCTCTGGAACGTCTCCTCCTACCGGCAGGGCGGCAGCTTCACGATGGGCTCGGTGCAGACGCTATGAGGTATGCTCCCGGGCAGCTTCCCGGCCGGGGCCGATTCCGCGCCCGCACGGTCGCCTCCGCTCTGACGTGTACGACGGCCCTGGCGCTCTGGGCCTGCGCCGCCGATACCTCCGGAAGCCTGGCGCCCGCCACGACCTCGCTGAGCCGCCATCGCGTGACGACGACTTCGTCCCCCTCGGCCAAGCCCTCGCCTGGTAGTACCGGCTCTGCAACCCCCACGTCGAGCAGCACCCCTTCTGGCAACACGAGTTCTGGCCAGTTCAGCGGAGGCGTGGACACCCAAGGGGGCACCCCGACGCCGGGGGCGACCGACGCGCAGTTTCCGCCTCCCGCCACGCCGACCCCCGTGCCGAAGGCCTCTTCGTGCGGGATCCTCAGTCTGCAGATCACACCTGGCAACGTCTACGTGGCGCCTCCTGGAACCGTGGCGGCAACCTTGTCGCTCTCGGCCGTGGTCACCCTCTCGGGCGGCGCCACATCCAGCTCGGTCGTCTGGCTCGTATCGCCGGATGCGACCATCAGCACGTCGGGGCTGCTGACGATTCCAGCCGGAACCGCGGCGGGCTCGACCTTCACCGTCACGGCACAGTCGCCCAACAGCGCGTGTTTCGCGGGTTCTGCCGTCGTCCAGGTCCAGACCCCTGCCCCGGCGTCGTCGGCATCCCCCTCGTCGGGCCCTGGTCTCCTGTCCTCTCTCGATCTCGCCGTGAGCTGACGGATCGAAGGGCCCGGGAGGCACCCCGCTAGCGAGGAGGAACGACACCGAAGATGGGAACCACAGGCACGAGGATGGTTCTGGCGAGCGCGCTCGCCGGAATTTTCGCGATCCTGCCGGGCTGCGCCGTCAGGACACCGTACGGTCCGGCCGCCCGCCCGGCTGCCGCCGGTGCCGTGGCGCCCCTCGTGGGTGAGGTCTTCTTCGGCCTGGATCGCCACGTCGCGGCGACGATCGATCAGGTGGCCAACGGAGCGACGGTCTCGCTGATCGACCCCGTCAGCGGCAACACGATCGCCAGCGCGGTCACGACGCCGAGCGGGGAGTTCCAGATCACGCTGGGAGCGTCGTCTTCGCTCCAGCCGTCGACCCCCTACTACCTCGAGGCGGTCAAGGGCCTGAATCAGAATGCCGTCGGGAATTCCGTGGCTCGGGTGCGAACGATCGTGGAGTACGGGAACTCCTGGCAGAGCCTGACGGGCGGCCAGATCGACATCACCGAGTCGACGACCGCGATCTGCGCTCTGGCCAACCACGACGGGCTTTCCAGCTCGCAGATCCAGGCCCTGCTCGGCACCGTGACGATCGGGGCGCTGGACACCAGCCTCTCGCCGTCGACGCCAGACAGCTTCACCCCCACGTCAGGTATCACCAACGCCCAGTTCCACGGCGCCTACGAGGTCGTGTCCAGCGCCCTGGCCGTCAGCCACGATCCCCTGGCCGAGACCAACTGGGCGTTCCCTTACGGCTACCACTATGCCCTGCCGATCACGATGACCGACGCGGGCGGTTACACGCGCAGCAACGTGCTGGCCGGCGTCGGCATCAACTTCTCCACCCTGCTGGGCGCGTCCGGTTCCCTCGATCCCAACTCCCCGATGATCTGGGACGTCGACAACGGGCAGGCGCTCCAGACGTGTTTCACGCCGACCAGCACGCCCTCGGGAACCGTTTCGTGGATCGTTCCCCAGGTGACCAGCGGCTCGGTACACCATTTCATGCTCTACTTCGACACGACGGCCGATGGCTCCAGGCCCGCAGGAACACAGTTCTATCCGCCGGTGGTGTCCTACTACGACCCGAACTACGCCATGGAGAGTGCCCCCTATGTCGATCAGTTCGGACGGGACCTGACCGCCGACCTTGGCGCCCCGGTCCTCGACGCGGCGCAGGTGGGGAGCTACATGCAGTGGGTCATCGCCAACAAGATCAGCGACACCACGGTGGTGATCTCGGTCAACTCCATGGCCCCCGACACGATCTTGACCTCGAATGACACCTCGGCCCTGATCCGCCAGTATCTCGATGCGGGCGGTCGAGTGATCTGGGGTGGCGACGTCCAGCTCTATTACCTGGCCACCGCCGGCGGGGGCTACGCCACCGTCACCGATTCCGGGCCCGTACTGGGATTTTCATGCGACGGCCCCTGGAGCCTGGGCAATACCGTGTCCCTGACCGCCGCGGCCACGACCTGGGGAATCTCCCAGACGTGGGTGAGCAACCGGCCCTCCCTGGCCGCGGATTTCCAGGGCGCGGACGACGTCATCTTTGCCACCGACAGCCAGGGCGACGCCTCCGGCTGGCTCAAGAACTTCGACTCCGCGGCCCCCTACTCCGGCTTCCTGCGCATCTGGGACTTCGGTCTGTCCGAGGTGACCTCGGGCGAGGTCTCTGACCTCGAGCACGTGGCGACCTACCGCCAGGGCGGCACCTTCACGCTCGGATCGGTGCAGACTCTCTGACACCGGGTCTCGAACGACACCCCGGCAACGCTGGCAGCGACGCCTCTCGGGCCCTCGCCCGAGGAGGGCGGTCGTGGTCCTGGTAACAAGGTCTCGGATTCGAGGGTGTAGACTGGAAGAAAAGCTGCAGCCATCCAGGCGGGGAGCGCCACCGAGTGACGATTCAGATGGTAAGCAGAGAGGTCAGGTGTCCTCTTTGCTCCACTACGTACACCTTCTACACCCCCAAGGCCAGCAGCTACAGCCTGGTCCGGCGCGACTCGGACCATTGTCCTTACTACAAGGACGCGAACCCGATCTTCTACGCCATCTGGGTCTGCCCGACCTGTCATTTCGCCGCTTACAAGGACGATTTCCGCCAGCTCGAGATGGAGTCCATGACGGCTCTCAAAGAGGCCCTGGACTCCGACACGCTGGGCCGCGCCGTGAGCTTCCAGAACCCCGAGCGCTCCCTGTTCGCGGTCCTGCGGAGCTTCCAGCTTGCGGCGCTGTGCTACCGGATCCGCAAGTTCCCGCCGGAGCTCGTCGCGGGCCTGGCCTTGCGCGCCGGGTGGATCTGCCGCTACTCCGGCGAACTGCGCCGGGAGCTCGGTTTCCTTCGCGAAGCCCAGGAGCTGTATCAGAAGGCCTTCGACAAGGGCTTCCGGCGGGACAGCCAGGTAGACGACCTCGCCGTCGCTTTCCTCATCGGCGAGCTGAAGCTCCGGATCGGGGACATCGCCGGTGCGCAGAAGTACTTCATGTTTCTGGCGCAAGAGTCGGACACCAAAGACCGGCTCGACCGTGCCGCCAAGGATCGCCTCTACGAGAGCAAGGTGGCGGCGCGGATCTGCCAGCTCCTCGAGCCGGTTCCGCTCCTGGCCCCGATCGGAGAGCACCTCGGCCTCCTGGCGGTTTACTGTGAGATGTTCACCCTCGGGCCGGGCAAGTTTCTCTTCCGGCAGGGGGATCCCGGCGAGTCGATGTTCGTGATCGCCAGCGGCAAGGTCGGGGTTTACCGCGAGCATGAGGGCAAGGCCGCGCTGGTCAGGGTTCTGGGGCCGGGGGAAGCCTTCGGCGAGATGAGCCTGCTCACGGGCGAGCAACGCAGCGCCACGGTCATCGGGGGCGACGGCGAGTCGTCCGCCACGACCGAGCCGTCCGTCGAACTCATCCAGATCCACCGGACGGCCTTTCGCAACATCCTCATGGCGGCCCCGGAAGTGGCACAGGGGATGGCAAACCTCGTCTCGAGGTGGCGGTCTGCCGATGCCGAGCGAGCCACGCATTCCGAGCCGTGCACGGCCTGCCCGCCGGGCGTCGCAGAGGAGGCCCTCCCCGCAACCGACGGGGACGTTCGCGTGGAGCTCGAATCGAAGATCCTGGCCAAGATCAACAACTTTCTCGGCCTGCCCAAGTAGATCGCCGACGGGTCGAGGCGACCGGAAGACCCGGCGTTGCGCAGGTCTCGCCTGCACGATCTGTTCCTGGGTTATCGAGCAAGCCCATGCCGGGAATGGAGCCAGGGGAGCCACGCTTTCGATTGAGGG
>JAJYIO010000095.1 GCA_021790035.1 bacterium
TCCTCCCCGCGTTCGCAGAGGGCAAGTACATCGCGCACGAGAGGGTAGATCGGGACCTCGACTTCCCGATCAAGGGCCAGTACCTGACGTACGACGGGCTGCTGGCGGATGAGGCGCTGGCCCGCGTATTAGAGGGCGGGCCGATTCTGGTCTGCCGGCTCTGCCCGATCGACTATCATCACTTCCACTACCCGGACGACGGAACGACTGCCAGGACCTACCGGATCCCGGGCCGGTACCACTCGGTCAACGTCCTGGCGCTGCGCTCGAGGCCCCAGATCTTCCTGGAAAACGAACGGGTGATCTCGGTGCTCGAAACCCGGAACCTGGGCAAGCTGGCGTTCATCGAGGTGGGGGCGATGTGCGTGGGGCGGATCATCCAGATGCATCCGGTCTCCGAACCTTTTTCGCGTGGCGATAGCAAGGGTCACTTCCTGTTCGGGGCTTCGACCGTGATCGTGCTCGGACAAGAAGGCGCCTGGCGGCCGGATGCCGATCTGCTCGAGCAAACGAGCCGCCGACGCGAGACCCACGTGAAGCTGGGTCGAAGGGTGGCGCACGCCCCGTGACGGCAGGGGATCGCCAGGTCGTTTCGGTCTCGACGCATTACGTCCGTGGTTTGGATCCCATCCTGGCCGGGTAGGCTAACAACCGGACGACCGAGAACCGAATCGACCGGGGGGTCGCGTTCAGCTTGCATTGCCGGCTTTTGGCTCTTGGCCCGTTCCAGGTTCTGGTAACCGCATGTTCTTGAAGGGTACGCTTCCCGATCGGCGGCGCGGCCGCCTCCAGGAGCTCATGGCCGAGTCAGGCCGGCAGCTTCGGCTGCTCGAAGCGCACAACGGGGCCAGCGCCAAGATCGTGAGCGAGACGGCCGTCGTGCAGCCCGATGGCAGCGTCAAGGGATTCGACGGGATCTGGGTCAGCAGCCTCACCGAGAGCGCCTCCCGCGGATTGCCGGATATCGAGCTCCAGGGAATGACGTCGCGGCTGGACCTCGTCCGGGAGATGCTCACGGTCACGGACAAGCCCATCGTCGTGGACGGCGACACGGGCGGCACGATCGACCAGCTGAGCTACACCATCCGCAGTGCCGAGACGCTCGGGGTGTCGGCGCTGATCATCGAGGACAAGGTTTTTCCCAAGGCCAACAGCCTGGACGTGACCCGGGCGCAGATCCTCGAGGATCCCGAGGTCTTCGCCCGCAAGATAGCCGCTGGCAAGGAGGCCCAGCTCTCGGACTCCTTCTTGCTGATCGCCCGGATCGAGTCCTTCATCGCCGGCCAGGGCCTTGCCGATGCGCTGATGCGCTCCGAGCGCTACCTGCAGGCGGGCGCCGACGGCATCGTGATTCACTCGCGTTCGAAGACCCCGGACGAGGTCCGCAGCTTTGCCCTCGCCATGCGCGACCTGGGCCAGGGCCGGTGGGCGGACAGGCCACTCGGAGCCATTCCCACGACGTATAACTCCATCACCGAGTCGGCGCTGTATCACAGCGGCTTCCGGTTCGTGATCCACGCCAATTACCTCCTTCGCAGCGCCCTCGTGGCCATGCGGGGCACCGCCGAGACCATCTTGCGCTACGACCGGTCGGCAGAGGCCGAGGCCCGCTGTTCCTCGCTCACCTCGTTCTTTACGTAGGGGCTCCCCGCATCTAGGGGCCGCTGGCAGCGAAGGAGACGTCGAAGGGTGAACGACCCGACCCGGGGGGAAAAAGAGCCGGCGATCGGCCCTGGTCTCGATCCCGCAGACCTGCTCGACGCCCTGGCTGCCGGTGGGCTGTTCCGATGCGCCGGGGTTCCCGACTCGACGCTGGCCCCCTTGCTGGCGGCCCTCGCGGAGGATTCTCGATTCGACGCGACGACGGCCTCGAGCGAGTGCGAGGCGGTGGCGATCGCCGCCGGCCAGTACCTGGCGACGGGCGCTCCCTCGTGGATTTACCTGCAAAACTCGGGCCTGGGGAAGACCGTCAACCCCATCACCACTCTCATGGCACCCGAGATCTGCGGGATACCTGCCCTGCTGGTCATCGGCTGGCGCGGAGCTCCCGACGGCGCCCCCGACGAGCCACAGCACGTCGTGATGGGGCGGATCTTGCCCGGTTTGCTGACAGAGATCGGAGTGGCGCACGAGGTGCTGACCGGGGAGCGTGACGAGCTTGCCGCGGCCCTTGCCCGGGCGCAGCATCACATGGGAGAACGTCGCGCCCCATACGCCCTGGTGGTGCGGCCGGGCCTCTTGGCCGGCAAACACCCGGCATCGCCCCCGCCAGCCGGGGCTTTCACCCGAAAGGCGGTCATTGCCAGCCTGCTCGAGGCGCTGCCCCGCGATACGCGTTTTGTGGCCACCACCGGCAAGGCCGCGCGGGAGCTTTACTTCCTGCGCGAGGACCGAGGCGAGGGACACCCGATGGACTTCCATACCGTCGGCGGGATGGGCTGTGCCTCGGGAATCGGGCTCGGACTCGCAAGCCAGCTTTCGCGCTCGCATCCGGGCCAGAGGGTCTGCGTGCTGGATGGCGACGGGGCTGCCCTCATGCAGCTCGGCAACCTCGCGACGATCGCGGCGGCGGCGCCCCACAACCTGCTGCACGTCGTTCTCGACAACGGCTGTCACGACTCGACCGGCGGCCAGCCCACGGCCGCGCCGGCGGCCGATCTCGCCCGCGTGGCGAGGGCGCTCGGATACCCGAGCAGCCAGCAGGTACACGATCCGACCGAGCTTGCCGTGGCGCTGGAGGGAGTCCTGGCGAAACCGGAACTCGCCATGATCGTGGCGAAGGTCGCCCCGGGTTCGGATCCCCGGCTGGGCCGACCGCACGAAAGCCCTGGCCACAACACCCAGGCCTTCCGGGACGCCCTGCGACACCAGCTGACGGGACCAGGCGTTTGAAGCAGGAACTCCTGCGCGGGAGTGGCTGCCTGGCCGAGGTTCCGGCGATACTGGCCGGCCAGCGGGTTCTCCTCCTGACCGGACGCAGCGCGGGAGCGACGCCCGAGGTCGAGGCGCTGGCCCGGGAACTCGGGCAGGTGGGGACGCTTCAGCACGTCGCGTTCTCGACCCCTCTGCTCGACACGCGCGAGGTGGATCGCGTCGCCGCGTCGATCGAGCCGCGGCCCGATGCGATCGTGGCCGTTGGCGGCGGCTCGATACAGGACCTGGCCAAGTGTCTCAAGGCCACGTGGGATTGCGAGGTCGCCACGGTCGACGAGCTCCTCGGGGAAGTTCTCGGCGCGGGTCGGCAATCGGAAGATAGCCCGGGCCCGGGTGACGGAGCTGGGCGCGTCCGGGGCCACGAAACCGTCCACGTCGCCGTGCCGACCACGGCAGGCACGGGCTCCGAGGCCACGTGCTTTGCGACCGTGTACCGCGACCTGCGCAAGGAAAGCCTGGAGGATCCGCGGCTCCTGCCGGCCGTGGCCGTCCTCGACCCGACCCTGTTACGAGGCGTGCCGGCACGGGTGGCGGGCCCATGCGCCCTCGACACCCTCTCTCAGGCGATCGAGTCGGTCGCCTCCAGGCGCGCAACGGACGCCTCGGTGGACCTCGCGATCGAGGCGGTCGGCCTGGCGGCCGGCGCCGTACTTCCGGCGGTCCTGCATCGAGATCTCGACGCGATGGCCCGGATGCAGCTCGCCTCCTACCGAGCCGGCCAGGCGATCCAGCTCACGCGCACGACCCTGGCTCACGGGCTTTCCTACGCCCTCTCGGCCCACTTCGGCGTGCCCCACGGACTGGCGGTGTTCCTGGTCTTGCCCGCCGTCGTCCGGTTCAACGCAGGCGTCGGCCCGGAAGATTGCCTGGATGAACGGGGACCCGCGCATTACCATGCCAGGATGGAGCGGCTATTTGCCACGCTCGATGTCGCCGACCACGAGGCGCTGGCCAGCTGGGCCGAGGGTCTCCTCGCGCGGCTCGGCTTTTCGCCGCGCCTGGCGGATCACGGCATCGAGCCGGCGGATCTACGCCGGATCGTCGACTCCGCGCTCGGCTCGGCCCGCAGTGGCAACAACCCTCGCCGCCCCCGGTTCGAGGACCTCGTCGATGCCATCAGATCCACTTAGCACGGGCAGGCTGGCGGTTGACGGCGATTCTCCCGCAGGTGCGATCGAAGCCTCGGGATCCCGCGTGGCGAGAAGCATCCAGAACGCCTCGCGGCTGGAAGCGATGCTCCGCTGGATGGCGTATCTCGCGGTCACGGCCTGGCACTTCCTCCTCGTGCCGGCGGCCCTGCGAGTGCTGTTCAAGGCGCCGTGGGCTGCGCTCTGGCGGCACGTCCGCGCCTGGAGCGAGCTTGGAAGCCGCGCATTTGGAGTCGAGGTCGGCTTCTACAATCCTGCGGACGTGCCGCTCGATCGCCAGTACATCGTCGTCGCCAACCACCGCTCGTGGCTCGACCAGCTGGTGGTCGCGCAGGTCTTGTCGAGGCCGCTGCACTTCCTGGCCAAGAGGGGCTACTTCGAGATGCCCGTCTTCGGCAAGGCGATCGAGTTCGTGGCCGAGGCGATACCCGTCGATGAACAGCAGATGTCGCCCGCGACCGAGCAGCGCCTCGCCAGTTACCTCGAGCAAGGCGACAGCGTGGTGTTCTACGTCGAGGGCACCCGCGGTAGCGGCAAGACGCTGTTGCCCTTCCATTCGGGCGCCTTCCGATGGGCCGCTCGCTGCGGCGTCCCGATCCTCCCGCTCTATGTCTTCGGCACCGAGCAGGTGATGTCCAAGCACCGCTCGCTCCTCTCCTTGCGGCCCGGCCGGGTGGAGGTGGTGGCCGACCATCCCGTCGAGGTTTCAGCCGACGGCCTGGCGGCCACGTTCGAGAACTTCGAGAGATCCTACCGGGAAAGGCACGACCTGATGTACGACCGCTTCGAAGCGGCAGGGCGCTTCTGATGCTTACCGCATGGCTGCGCCGATGGGCGCACGTGACCTACCGTCACAGCTGGTGGGTGCTCGGGGTCTGGCTGCTGATCGTGGCAGGAGCGGGGCTTGGCGCCGCCCGCGTCGCGGGAGTCCTCCGCGGCGGTTCGGGGGCCATCGCCGGTTCGCGATCGCTGGCGGTCGACCAGGCGCTTTATCGCGATTTCTCCAATCCGTACACCAAGGCCCTCGAGATCACCTTCCAGAGCACCGCCTCGACGATCGCCGATCCTGCGTTCGCGCAAGGCGTGGCCGAGGTCGAGCGCCGGGTCCTGGCCGTCCGGCGGGTGCGACGGATCCTGGACTGGGGGCCGGGTGGCGACTCGAACCTGCGGTCACCCAACGGACACGTCGTGGCGCTGGTCGTCGGGTTGGACGCGCAGAGCATCACGCAAGAAGAAGGCATGGTGCCGGTCGTGCGCGCGGCCGTGGCCGGCGTCCATGTCCCCGGCGTCAAGATCTGCGTGACGGGGCGGTCCGCCATCACCACGGACTTCAACGCACTGAACGCGGCGGACTCGGACGCCGCCGAGAGCCGGGCGCTGCCGCTGACGCTGGTGGTCCTTCTCTTGGCCTTTGGCTCCCTGGTGGCGGCGGGCATTCCACTGGCCATGGGGGTCGTGTCGACGACCGCGTCGATGGGCATCCTCTTCCTCGCGGGTCAGCACTTCGAGCTGTCGAACCTGGCGCAGAACGTCTCGACGATGCTCGGGCTGGCCGTCGGCATCGACTACTCGTTACTCATCATCAGCCGCTACCGCGAGGCGATCCGATCGGCCCCGGACGCGCCATCTACAGGGGCCACCTTCCGGGAGCGAATTCCCCTGGCGCTCGACCAGACCCTCGCTACCGCCGGAAAGGCCGTCATCTTCTCGGGCATGGCGGTGACGACGGGGCTGGCGGGCCTGCTGTTCACCCCGCTGATGGAGACCCGCTCGGTCGGCATCGGGGGCTGCCTGGTGGTGGCGATCTCGGTGCTGGTGGCGTTGAGCCTGGTGCCAGCCCTCCTGGCGGTCCTCGGGCCGGCGATCGACTGGCCCCCCGTCCTGGCGCGATCGCTGCAAGGCCAGGCTTCACGCCAGCGCTGGCTGCGCTGGAGCCACCGCGTGCTCGACCATCCCTTCCGGTCGCTCCTCCTGGTACTGCTGATCGCCGGCGCCCTGATCGCGCCGGCCCGGAGCTACGTCGCGGGCTTTCCTTCCGCGCGGTGGTTGCCCGAGGCCATGGAGTCCCGCCAGGGACTGGATGCCCTCGGGGTGCTGCACCTGGGCTGGAGCGTGTTTCCGGTCTACGTCATCGCGAAGGCCGACGGCGGCGACTCGGTGCTCTCGCCCCGGCACCTGCCAGGCCTGCTCGCCCTGTCCGACGCGCTCCACCGGGAACGACTCGTCCACCTGGTCTACGGCCCGGTGGATCTCAGGCCCGGCCTCGGTGCCTTCGCCTACCGGCTCCTGTACCTGGACGTCGACCGCGCCCTGGCGCAGTACCCGCAGATCGCAGAGCTGTACCTGAGCCACGACCAGCGCTCCGCGCTCTTCGAGGTCATCCTCGACAACGACACGTCGGTTGCCGAGGCCAAGGCCGTGGTCAACGACATCTCGGCGATGCACCCGGGTTACGGTCTGACGCTCACCGTAGGCGGCCAGGCCGTCTACTACGACGATTACGACAAGGCGATGAACCGCGCCTTTCCGCTCGTGGCTGGCTTCGTCATCGGGGCGACCTTCCTGGTCCTCCTGCTGGCCTACCGCTCCTGGCTGATCCCCATCAAGGCGGTCCTGATGAACCTGGTATCCGTCGGAGCTGGCTACGGCGCGATGGTCGCGGTCTTCTTGCTGGGCTGGGGGCGCCAGCTGGTGGGACTGTCGCAACCCGTCGAGGCCATTCCGCAGGCCGTGCCGCTCATCATCTTCTGCGTCGTCTTCGGCCTGAGCATGGACTACGAGGTGTTCCTCTTGAGCCGCATGAAGGAGCACTACGATCGGTACCGCGATAACCGCGCGGCGGTCGCCGAGGGACTTGCGGCCACGGGCGGGATCATCACGAGCGCCGCCCTGGTCATGGTGGTCGTCTTCGGCGCCTTTGCGCGAGCTCAGGTCTGGCTCGTGCAGATGCTCGGTCTCGGGCTGGCGGTCGCGGTCCTGGTCGATGCCACGCTCATACGCTGCCTGGCCGTTCCGGCGTTCATGCGACTGGCCGGACGGTGGAACTGGGTACCCGGCGATCGCGGCTCGGCCGTGCGACCGGAGCAGGCCATGGAGGATGCCCACGTTGCTCCTTGAGAGCCCTGCGAGCATCGTCGAGGCCGGCGCAGGCCAGGTCGGCGGCAAGGCCTTCAACCTCGCCCGCCTCGCGTCCGGCGGCTGGCGCGTGCCCAGGTTCTTCGCCCTGCCCGCCGCCGCCCATGACCTGGCCCGCTCGGCCGCGAGCCAGGCTGGCACCGAGCCAGGGGTCCCGGTGGCCCTCGAGGAGTCGCTGCGAGCTGCGATCGGCCGTCTCAGGCCTCCCCTGGCCGTGCGATCGAGCGCGGTGGGCGAGGATTCCGTCCACCATTCCTTTGCCGGACAGCTCGACACCTTCTTGAACCTGGTGGATCCCGACCGCGTGCTGGCGGCCATCTCGGCATGCTGGGCGTCCATCGCATCGGACCGGTCGGTGGCCTATAGAAAGCGCCAGGGGCTGCTTGATGCCGGGGTGGCGGTGGTCGTTCAGGAGCTGGTGGAAGGCGACGTTTCGGGGGTTCTCTTCACGGCGAACCCGCTGAACGGTCGCCACGACGAGGCGGTGCTGTCCGCCACGTGGGGACTGGGCGAGGGCCTGGTCTCGGGGGAACTCGATGCCGATCAGTGGGTGGTGGCGAGGCGAGAATCCCGGGATGGGGATCTCTCGGGCCTCGCCAGCGACGAGCGAAGCCTCGGCAACCCGCGGGGCCTGGCCATCGCCAGCCGCCAGATCGTCCCCAAGGCCGAGGCCATCCGCCCCGAAGAGGGCCAGATCACGGCCAAGGTCCCGGTGCCGCTCTGGGATCGCGATCGCCCGTGCCTGACCGACGACCAGGTGCTGGCCCTGGTGCGGACCGGAGACGATATCGCTGCGGCCTTCGGCGCC
>JAJYIO010000096.1 GCA_021790035.1 bacterium
GTCGGTTGATGTCGGACCGCAAGGCCGAGTGGCCCAGGCCTTTGGGGCCATTTGGCCAACCCGGCGATCGCCCCTGTGCAGGCGGATCGGCGCAGGATGCCCTCGGGGGGGAGTGCATAGGGGCTGGTATCATGGGGCTTCCTCGATCATCAGGAGAGCCAAAGCGTTGAATCTTCTCGGCCGCATCTCGGTATTCCCCGCCCTTCCGGCCCGACTTTCCCGTTTGGACGAGCTCGCCCACAACCTGTGGTGGTCCTGGAACCACGAGGCGCAGGAGCTGTTCCGGTTCCTCGACGCCGACCTCTGGGAGCGGATTTACCACAATCCCGTCAAGCTGCTGAGCCTGATCGACCAGCGCCGCCTGGAGTCGGTGGCCAGGGACGAGGCCTTCCTCGCTCGCTTCGACGCCGTCATGGCCCACCTGGATGCCTACCTCAACCCCGAGTCGACCTGGTTCGCCGATACCTACGCCAATCTTGCAGGCGAGGTCATCGCATACTTCTCGGCCGAGTTCGGTCTTCACGAGTCCCTGCCGATCTACTCGGGCGGCCTCGGGATCCTGTCGGGCGATCACTGCAAGAGCGCCAGCGATCTCGGGATTCCCCTGGTGGGCGTGGGCCTTCTGTACAACCAGGGCTACTTTCGCCAGAAGATCAACGCCGAGGGCGGCCAGGAGGCCGTCTATGAGCGCTTGCAGTTCGCCGAACTCCCCATCCAGCCGGCGTCGACGCCAGAGGGCCACCCGGCGATCATCGGCGTCGAGCTTCCGGGCCGCACGGTCTGGGCCAAGATCTGGGAGGTTCGCGTCGGCCGGGTCAAGATCTACCTCCTGGACACCGACATCGAGCAAAACACGCCCGTGGACCGCGGCTTCTCGGCCAAGCTGTACGGCGGCGATCAGGAGATGCGCATCGCGCAGGAGGTGATCCTCGGCATCGGCGGGGTCCGGGCCCTGCGGGCGCTCGGCCTCAGGCCGGCCGCGTATCACCAGAACGAGGGCCATTCGGCATTCTCTGGCCTCGAGCGTCTGCGCGAGCTCGTACAGGACGCCGGCCTCTCCTTCGACGCGGCCCGCGAGGCCGTGGCTGCGACGACGATCTTCACGACCCACACCCCCGTTCCCGCGGGCAACGATGCCTTCGGGTTCGACCTGATCGATCGGGTCTTCTCCCGGCTCTGGCCCAAGCTCGGGATCGGGCGCGAGGAGTTCCTGGCGCTGGCCCGGAGCGAGCAGCCGGATGGCTCGTCGCTCTTCAGCATGACCATCCTCGCCCTGCGCCTGGCCAAGCGCTGCAATGGCGTCAGTCGCCTGCACGGCCAGGTATCGCGGGAGATATGGAAAGACGTGTGGCCTGGCGTGCCCGTCGGTGAGATTCCCATCGGGTCGATCACCAACGGCATCCATACCGAGACCTGGGTCGCTCCCGAGATCCTCGAGCTGTACACGAAGTTCGTCGGTTCGGACTGGCGCTTCAAGCTCGCCACGCCCGAGGCCTGGGACGGCATCCGGAAGGTCCCTGACGCCGAGCTGTGGGCCGTCCGGCGCCAGCTCAAGGAGCGGCTGATCGGCCTGGTCCGGGAACGCGTCAAGCGGCAGCGCCTGCGTAACGGCGATTCGACCCACCACGTCGCCGCGGCCGAGCACTTGCTGGATCCCGATGCCCTGACCATCGGATTCGCACGGCGTTTTGCGACCTACAAGCGGGCCACCTTGATGTTTCGCGATATGGCCCGTATGGCCCGCATTCTCGGCAAGGAGGGCCGTCCGGTCCAGTTTCTCTTTGCCGGCAAGGCGCATCCGGCCGACGGTCCGGGCAAGGAGCTCATCCGACAGGTTTCCGCGATCGCAGCGCGCGAGGAGTTCGAGGGGCGCATCGTGTTCCTCGAGGACTACGACATCCAGCTAGCCCGCCACCTGGTCCAGGGGGTCGATATCTGGCTGAACACTCCGCGCCGTCCGCTCGAGGCCAGCGGCACCAGCGGCCAGAAGGCGGCGGCCAACGGCGTGCTCAACGCGTCCATCCTGGATGGCTGGTGGCCGGAGGGCTTCGACGGCTTGAACGGCTGGGCGATCGGCGAGGAGCGCGAGTACCGCGACCCCGTCGAGCAGGACGACGCGGATGCCGTGGCGATCTACGAGCTCCTCGAGAACGAGATCGTGCCGCTCTACTACGGTGGAGGGCCCGGGGGAGTGTCGTCGCGGTGGTGCGATCGGGTCCGCGACGCGATCGCCACCTTGACCCCCTTGTTCTCGACGCACCGGATGCTGCAGGACTACACCAACGAGCTCTACACCCCCACCATCCAGATCGGGCGGAGCTACGCGGACGGTGGATTCGAGCTGGCCCGCAAGGTCTCGGCGTGGAAGGGCATGATGAGCCAGCTCTGGGAGAGCATCCGGATCGAGGCACCGGCGCCAGCCATGGGCCGGGCGACCATCGGCCAGGAGATCGAGCTGTCGGCCCGACTGCACATCGGAACCCTCGACCCCGCCAACGTCAGCGTCGAGATCTGCCATGGGCCCCTGCAGAATGGCACCGGCACCCTGTCGGAGTTCGAGGTCGTTCCGATGCGGCCCCAGGGCGAGGCCGCCGACGGCGACCTCTCCTTCTCGGGCAAGGTGGTCCTCGGTCAGGGCGGCAGCTACGGCGTCGGCGTCCGGGTCATCCCCGAGCACCCGGCCCTGGTCAACAAGCACGAGCTCGGCCTCATTCGCTGGGCCTGACCGCGACGCCGGCCTCATGGTGCCTTGCCGGGCGACGGATCCGGCTGCGGGCAATCTCAAGGCTGATCCCGCGGCTCGTTCGGGTGTGCGATCTCGGCCTGCTCGGGAGCCAGGGTGACCCGGAAGGCCGGGGCCTCCTTCTGGCCGGGTTCGGCCACGCCCACGCGGCAGACGTATACCATCTGCCGGCCGAGCCACGCCGCGTAGCCGAGGAGAACGTTGCCCGCCACCGTGAGGCCGAAGGTGAGGTTGAACATTGCCCCGGCGCCGGAGCGGTAGGCGACCATCAAGACCACGTCCGCAACCAAGACGGCGAGTGTCAGGCCGTTGGTGGCCATGTGGGCTACACCGAGGCGCGGCGCCATCAACCGTCCGGTCGTCGCGTAGTCCCAGAGACCGGGGCCGATCGCCACGAACATGCCGAGGATCCCGAAGAGGAGGCTCCAGAGCGTCATCCCCCACCAGAACGGCACGCGGGTGACGAGATAGATGCAATCCGCGAGCAGGGAGACGTAGATCGAGCCGATCGGGTAGTACACCAGGGCAGGGTGCAACGGATGCCTCGCTTCGACCCTTCCGCTCTTCATCACGGTCGCTCCTTGGCCGATGGCCGTTCTCCAGCCTTTGGGCGCATCTCGATCCCCGAAGGCGAGATGGTTCCCAACGAATGTGAGCCGGGAAGCGCAAGTTGTCTTCGTGCGATCGTTCCCGGATCGATTGCGGGCGAGCAGGTCGGTCGCGCAGAGGGACCGCCTCGAACGGGAAATATCTATGCGCCAGGGGAGCGCAGTTTTTCCCAGCTCTCGCCGAACTTTTCCTTCCACCGCTCGCCGAGATCCACGAAGACCCCTTTCGCCTCGGCGCTCACGCGCCCGTCCGGCAGGATGATCTCGGCGGCCGTCCGGATGGAACGGTTGCCCTTGCCCGTTATCCGCGCGTTGACGACCAGGGGAACTGCCAGGGGCGTGGGGATGAGGAAGTTTGACTCGAACCTGCCCGCCAGGGCGCGATGGCCAGCGCGCCAGACGGACCAGCCCATGGCCTCGTCCAGTACCGCCATCAGGCTGCCGCCGTGAGCGTGGCCGGGCGCGCCGGCGCAGCGCTGGGTCAGGGTGATCTCGGCGCGGATGCTGCCGTCGTCCTCGGTGAAGTACCGGGCGCCTTCCGGATGGTCCTCGACGGGACCGCAGGTAAAGCACGGGCCATGCCAGGGGAGTCTTTCCATGCCACCGGTATAGCACAGTTACCCGGCCCGCTCGGGCCCGGTAACATGGGTGCCGCGATGCAAGACCACGTCATCGGAGCCACTGGCCCCCAGGGGACGGACCGGATCCTGATCCAGGCCGACGCCCTCGAGGCGGCGCGGGGCCTCGAGCCGGGATCGGTCGATCTCATCTACCTGGATCCCCCGTTTGCTTCCGGGCGGATTCACCAGGCGCGCCAGGCGGCCTTCCGGGATGTCTGGGATTCTCTCGACGAATACCTGGCCTGGCTGGTTCCCATCCTCGGCGCTTCCCGGGACTGCCTGTCGGACTCGGGCAGCCTCTACGTCCACCTGGACTGGCGGGCTTCTCATTACGTCAAGGTCGAGCTCGACCGGATCTTCGGTCGCGATTGCTTTCTCAACCACATCGTCTGGCTCTATGGCCTGGGTGGCTCGTCGCCGCGCTACTGGCCGCGCAAGCACGACGACATCCTGTGGTACTCGCGACGGCCCGGCGGGCATTACTTCGAGCCCGTCAAGGTTCCGGCGCGTTCCCGGCGAATGCGGGGCCAGAGCAAGAAGATGCCCGACTTCTGGGACGTTCCGGCTCTGAACAACATGGCAGCCGAGCGCCTCGGTTATCCGACCCAGAAGCCCGAGGCTCTCCTCCAGCTCATCATCGAGAGTTCTTGCCCGCCCGGCGGCCTGGTCGCGGATTTCTTCGCCGGAAGCGGCACGACCTGCGCGGTCGCGCAGAAGCTGGGCCGCCGCTACTTCGGTTCCGACCTCTCGCTTGATGCCGTGGCGCTGGCTCGCACGCGCCTGGGCGCCCCGACCCTCTGACGGGCCCCGCCGGTCAGAGCGCCATCAAAAGATCGACCGCGCCGTCTGGGCTGACGGCGCGGACCAGTGCCGAGGACGAGACTTGAACTCGTACGCCTTTCGGCACACGCCCCTCAAACGTGCGCGTCTGCCAGTTCCGCCACCTCGGCGCGGAAGTCTCATTATCCGGATCCTCGCTCGGGCTGTCAATGCGCACGTTCGCATTGGCCCAGGTGCCGCGCGGCACCTGGCCAAGATGGCCGATCGCCGCCGGATCTCCACCGGGTATGATCTTGGCCAGTTTCATGCGTCAGACAGATGGACCCCCCAAGCGACGTCCCGGCCTGCGGGCAGTCGCCATCCTGGCTCTCGCGGTGCCGATCGCTGGGGGCGCTGCTCCCGTGCGGGCTTCGACCCTGCCCGCCGCCGACTTTCAGCAGGGGGACCGCACCCTGGGCGTAGGGCTGGGATTCGGGGGCAGCGTCTCCTTCGACGACGCCTTCGCGCCGAGCTGGCTCGGCGGAATGTCGGCTTCGTGGCTGGACTCTCCGCCCGTCGGCGAGCGGTTCGACTTGCACCTCCTCTACCAGTTCATCCATGGCGGCCACTCGGGGCTTTCGATAGCCGGCATCCTGGGGCTATGGGCCGACACCGGGTTACCGGGGGGGCCGTTTCTCTCGATGCCGCCCCTCGAGGCCGGATTCGGGTTGGCCTATCCCTTGACCCCGAATCTGGTGGGACGGTTGAACCTCGTGGTGCCCCTGTTCAATACGACCCGTCCGTTCGACGTCTTCGGCGGGCCGGCCGCCGGTCTCGAGGTGGGCTATCGTTTTCGCCCGGGCATCGAGGCGACGCTCGGTCTGAACGGCGAGGGCGACCTGCTCGGGCTGCGAATGTCTCTTTGAGGGCGCTCTATCCAGCCTCGTGCTCCCGGCGGCTGGCTCGGCCCTGACGCGAGGTGGCCGGGGCCGGCCAGATCGTGGCGATCGCCGGGAACGAGTGACCGGTGGCCTTGCTCGTGGGAGCCAGAATGGCCTAGGATGCCCTCATGGAAGCGCCACCCGCCGCGTTGGCACCGCAACCGCCCGTTGCGGCCATCGTGTCGGCGATCCCGGCGCAGAGTCCGGCTCGAGCGATGGCCGGTGCGGCGTCGGGCTCGGTGGTCCAGGTCCTGGCCGTCCTGCCGGGCGGAAATCCGCTCGCCCTGGTCCCCCGCCACAACCCGCTGATCGCCATGGGGCTCTCGCTCGCGGTGAACGGCCTCGGCCAGTTCTACAACGGCGACGCGACCAAGGGCTGGTGGATGCTGGGATCATGGCTGGTCTATCCGGCGGCCTGGGGGCTCGACAGCCTCCTCCAGACGGGCTACTTCCGGACCGGCGCCCTCCTTCTCGAGCTCGGCGTGAAGGGCTACTCGGCCTTCGATGCCTACCAGTCGGCGGCGGCTTACCAGCGCGCCCACCCAGGAGGTTCCAGATGAAACGATTCGCAGCCATCCCGCTGACCGCCGGGGCGACGGCCACGGTGGCCCTGCTGATGCTGGCCGGTCCGGCCGATGCGGCCGCCTCGCTGTGGGGCTACTCCGGCCTCGCATTGATGCCCACCGGGGAGGTGCTGCAGGCGGGACACTACCGGGTTTCCGGCGATCCCACCATCCTGGATTCGGACTTCCTCTGCCCGATCTCGCTGTCTGCCGGGATCGTCAAGGGGCTCGAGGTGACGGTCGACTACCCGGGTCGCTGGGGGGGCGGTCCGGCCCTGACGGGCAGCGCGATCTACCAGTTCGTCGGCTCGACGCCCGCGAATCCGACCCGGGTAGCGATCGGCCTCACCAATCTCGCGCTCGGGACGTTGACCGTGCCCGGTTCGGCGAACCCCAGCTTCGTGTCCCCCAACAACCTCTTCATGGTGGTCTCGCGCGACATCGACGTACCCATCTCCGGCCAGTTGCGGAACATCGCCAGTCTTCATCTGGGGTTCACGGGCGCGGCGCTGTCCTGGCCGTTCGTCAACCTGGATTCTCGCGTCATGGGCGGTCTCGAGCTGCCGGTGTCCGACGCGCTGGATCTCTACGGCGAGTACTTCGGACCGTCGTCGCAGTCCGGTCAGTTCTTCGACGTTGGCCTGCGTCTGGAGGCCATGCCGGGCCTCGACCTCGACGTGGCCAGTATCGGAGAACCGGGGCTTTCCCCGGCCGAGCGGGCGTATTCGTTAGGGGTGGCCTACACCGGTCAGTGGCCGCTCTTCGGGCGGCCCGCCAGGAGTATCTCCAGCGCTCCGGGGGGGATCCCGGACTCCCTGGCGGCCCGGTCCCGCCCCGCGAGACCCGAGACCGTCGCCGGGCTGGCTCCGCCGCCGGCCCCGCTGGCAACGCTTTACGGGCGGATCACCGACTCGACCGGGGCGCCGCTGGCCGGCGCCGACGTGGGGGTGGTCGAGCTGGATCGCTGGAGCCATTCAACGGGGATCGGCGACTACTTCGTCGACTCGATCCCCAAGGGGGCGTACACGCTGGCCGTGCGAGATGGCGAGCAGGGCATCGTGGCCACGCGGTCGATCGAGGTGGGGGAGACCGGCCCGATCGAGGAGGACGTTCGAGTCGCCACCCTCGGCTCGCTGGCGGGTGGCGCGCAGCCTGCCGCAGAGCCGGTCCCCGGCTCGCTCGCGGAAGACTCCCACCCGGTCGCGCAGGGACCGGGCGTCCAGGTCAAGGGGTCGTGACGCGCCGGCCCGTCTCGACCCCGGTGCGAGCCCTGGCGGCTTCCAGCTATCTGTTCCCCGTTGCCCTGTTCCTGCTGGCCGTGCCCGCCTACCGACAGGTCCGGCTCATCCGGATCCACTCGCTGGTCTCGGTCCTCCTGGGCCTGGGCGTCTTCGTGGTGGTGGCCGTCCTCGGGCACATCACCGTCTTCGCCCTGTCGCTGTTCGTGGGATTGCTCTTGACCCTGGCGATCGCCGGCTACTTCGGCGTGGCCGGCTGGGGGGCCTTCCGGGCCTATCAGGGTCGGGAGCCTCCGGTCCCGATCCTGGTCGATCTGGCCCGCAGGATCGACCAGCGGTCGAACCGTCCACGTTCTCGCCGGTCCTAGACAAGGTCAGCCAGGGCCCGGTTGCGCCGCGTAGCGACCGCCAGGGAGATCCGTTCGGACTCGAGACGTCCGGTAAGCCGGACGCTTCGTCCGAAACGTCCAGGCCATCGTGGCGGCTCGGGCGCT
>JAJYIO010000097.1 GCA_021790035.1 bacterium
TCGAGGATCTCGGCCGCCGGTGCCTGCTGCGACAGGCCGAGGATGTGGTGCAGGATGTGGGCGACGACCTGGTAGGGCTGGCGATCGTAGGACAGAGAGCGGCCCCAGAAGACCTGGGTGCCCGACTGGGCCTTGAGGCCCATCAGGAACTTGCGGGCCAGCGCCGACTTGCCCAGGCCCATGTCCCCGACGATGTTGATCCACTGCGGGCGGCCCCTCTGCGCCATGCTCCAGGCGCGGTCCAGGTGCTCGAACTCGAGCTCCCGCCCGATCACCAGGACATCCTCCGACAGGGTCGCCGTGAGTGCCCGCGTGCCGGCGAGCTCGTATACGGCCACAGGCTCCGCCTTGCCCTTGACCGAGATGGGCTCGAGGGCCGTGAAATCGAAGGCCTGGCGAGAGAGGTTCCAGGTTTCGGCCGTCACCAGAACCTTCCCGGGCCTGGCGTTGGCCTCCATGCGCTGTGCGAGGTTCACGGTGTCGCCCATGACGGTGTAGTCGGACCGCTGCGACCCGCCCACGGCTCCGGCCACCACGAGCCCGGTGTTGAGGCCGATCCGGACCTTGAGGCCGATCCCCGTGCGCGCCTCGAGCTCGGCTGCGTGACGCTGCGCCGCGAGCTGCATCTCCCAGGCCGCCATCACGGCTCGCTCGGGGTCGTCCTCGTGGGCCACCGGAGCGCCGAAGAGCGCCATGATCGCATCGCCGATGTACTTGTCGACCACGCCGCCGTACCGGTAGATGGGCTCGACCAGCACGGTGAAGAAGTTGTTGACGATCTCCGTGACTTCCTCGGGATCGAGCTTCTCGCTCATCGCGGTGAAGCCGGAGACGTCCGTGAACAGCACCGTCACGACCCGGCGATCACCGGCAGGCCGGTGACGCGAGTCCGCGCCGGAGCCCGAGAGGAATCCGGTGGGGGACCTCGGCGGCTCGGGGTCGCTGGGCGCCTCGGCAATCGCCTGCGCGGCTCCGCAATGGCTGCAGAACTTCTGTCCTGGCTGCACGGGAGCCTGGCATCCAGGACAAACCAAGGCCAGCTTGCCGCCGCACTGGCTGCAAAACTTGGCAGTATCGACCACCTGGGCCGAACAATGTGGACAGACCAAATGGTCCCTCCGCGTGCTCGAACGGCTTCCACTATAGCACGCAGCCGCCTGGTGGCCTCATCAGGAACTCCCCTTCGGGGCAGGGACTTGCAGGTGGCGTCTCATTCAACGCTGTCGGCGAAGAATGGGTAACTCGTCAGGAAATCCCTTCAAGCAGTGGCTGCAGAACAAGGTGCTGCGTCGCGCTGCGCTTCCGGAGGCGCTTCATTCGACCCTGTCGACGCAACCGATCGGTAACTCACTCCGGGCGGGCAGGCAGCAGGAGACCGGAGTTCAGCTCCGAGACCGCCTGCACTCCGGCGGCGAACATCGCCAGGCGCAGCTCCTGGACCAAGCTGTCGAGCCATTCCTGGGCAGCGTCGACCGATTCCGAGGCCGCCGCCAGTAGGCCGCCGGTGACCGAGCACCAGGACGCTCCGAGCGCCAGGGCCTTGGCGACGTCGATGCCGTTCCGGATGCCCCCGGACGCGATGAGGGGAACCTCGGGGACGGCCTTGCGGCACTGGCGGATGCTCTCGGCCGTGGGCAAGCCCCAGTCGGAGAATGCCAGCGCGACCTTCTTCCACATGGCATCGGGATGCCGGTACCCCTCGACCAGGGCAAAGGAAGTCCCGCCAGCGCCTGCCACGTCGAGAATCGCCGCCCCCGCCTCGCGAAGCTCGGCGGCATCTTGGCCCGACAGGCCGAATCCGGTCTCTTTGACCACCACGGGAACGCTCACGTCCGAGATGACCTCGGTCAGCCTGCGCAAGACCTGATGCCAGTTGGTCTGTCCCTGCGGCTGCAAGGCCTCCTGGAGCGGATTGAGGTGCAAGACGAGGAAATCGGCCTCGATCATCCGGATCGCCTTCTGGCATTCCTTGACCCCGAATCCGTTCACGAGCTGGATCGCCCCGAGATTGGCCCCGATCGGGATGTCCGGCGCTTCCTCGCGCACGATGGCGAAGGTGTGCGCCACCTCCGGATATTCGATCGCGATGCGCTGGCTGCCCACGATCATGCCGATCTTGAGCGCCGCCGCCGCCGCCGCGAGGTTGCGGTTGATCTCCCGGCCCCGGGCGGTGCCGCCCGTCATCGGGCCGACGAGCAGGGGAGCGGCGATGGGCTTGTCGAGAAACGTCGTCCAGCAGGTCACCTGGGAGAGGTCGCAGCCCGGCAGGGCGCGGTTGCCGAATCGGTAGTCCTCGAGCCCGGTGCGGGTGCGACTCGAAACATCCTGGGTCAGGCAGATGTCGAGGTGCTCTTGCTTGCGGTTGAAGATCTCCGGCATGCGGCGATCCTAGCAGAAGGGCGGTCGACCCGCCGGTGGCCGAGTTCGGCGGCTCCGGGTCGCAAGGCAAATTTAGACGTTGCTTATCGCTAGCTTAGCCGTTCCTTTACCGTAATGACGGTTCGGGGACCGAAGACCTGGACATGGGAACCCCGGTGTCAACCATTCGCTCTCGCCGAGCCGGCGTCGCAGGCTCGGACGCCCAGGCCGCGAGCGCGCCGTCCGGCATCTCTTCGACCGTACTTCCGACCGGCTCGCAGGCTTCCTCGGCCGTGGCCCAGGACAGCTGGAGCGGCGTATCCGCCGTCGCCTGGTTCGAGAGCGCGGTCGAACCGTATGTCGGCTCTCCAGGGACCCCGCTCACCCGGCCGGCCCTGGGGCGGCCCGATTACGCCAGCCTCGCCACGCAGGCGCATCCCGCAGGCACCGCGGTCGTGCAGATCGGAGACAGCCTGCCGAAGATCGCCGCCAAGTATCTCGGGGACGCCTCGCGCTGGCCCGAGATCTGGGAGCTCAACAAGGACCAGCTCATTTCTCCCGACGTGGTCCTGCCCGGCATGGTGCTCAAACTCCCGTCCGGAGCCAAGCCGGCCAATCCGCCCCCGGCGCCGTCGACCGTTCCGGTATCCAAGCCCGCCCAGCAGGCGACGCCATCGAGCGATCCGTCCAAGCTGTCCTCGGTGACCCCGCAACAGCTGGCGTGGCTGGGAGCGAACGACAAGGCGCAGTTCTTCGCCGTGCTCAAGCCGGCGGCCGTGGCGGCCCAGCAGAAGTATGGCGTGCCCTGGCAAGTCACGCTCGCCCAGGCGGCGCTCGAGAGCGGCTGGGGCCAGCACAGCATCGGCGGCTACAACATCTTCGGCATCAAGGGCTCGGGGCCCGCTGGCAGCACGACCGTTCCGACCGAGGAATGGCAAGGTGGCCAGTACGTCAAGACCCAGGCGTCCTTCGCCAAGTACGACAATTTCTACCAGGCGGTCGAGGAGCACGGCGCGCTCTTCCATAACGGCTATTACAACAAGGCGATTTCCCAGTTCGCCAAGGATGGCAATGCCGTCAACTTCGTCAACAACATCCAGGGCATCTACGCGACCAGCCCCACCTACTCGCAGAACCTGCTCTCCATCATGAAGCAGTACAACCTGGTGTAGACCGCTCTTCGCCTGACCGGCGTTCAGGCACGAACACGGCGTCCTGCGACCAGGGCCTCGTACAGGGAACCGACCGCCTGCACGGTCTCGTGGACGTCGAACCGCTGCCGGATCTCCATGCGAGCCGCCTGCCCCAGTCGGGTGGCGAGGGTGCGGTCTCCGAGGACGCGGCAGATCGCGGCAGCCAGAGCCGGAGCGTCGCCAGGGGGGACCAGGAGTCCCGTCTCGTTGTCGATCACCACCTCGGCCGAGCCGTGGACCGTCGTGGCGATCACCGGTTTCGCGCTGGCCATCGCCTCGAGGAGCGCCAGGGGCATGGCCTCCCAGTAGCTCGGCAGGACAAAGACGTCGAGGGCCGCCATGACGTCCGGAATGTCGCGGCGGAGTCCCGCCAGGACAACCTTGTCCGAGATGCCGAGGCGAGCGGCCTGAGCGGCCAGCACGCCGTCGTCCTCCCCCGCTCCGACCAGCACGACGATCGCCTCGGGGTGGCGCGCCAGGATGCCGGGAGCGGCAGCCAGCAGGAGGCGCTGACCCTTCTGGCGCGTCAGCCGCCCGATGACCCCGATGGCCTTGCTCGACGGGCCGAGTCCAAGCTCCCGCCGCTTCTCCTCCCGCCGGCTGCTGGCATCGAAGATCGCCGGATCGACGCCGTCGGCGATCACCCGCGAGCGCGCCGGGTTAACGAGGCTCTGTCTGAACCCTTCCGACAGGTCGCCGTGGGAGACACAGATGACGGCATCCGCGAGGTGAGTGATCTGGCGTTCGGCGATCCGGGCCATGCGCGAGACGAGGGGACCGGCGCTGGGATGGCAGGCCCAGCCGTGCACGGTGTACAGGGACGCGACCCGTGCGACCCGCGCAGCACCCACGCCCGCCAGCCCGGCCCGGGTTCCATGCGCGTGCACGATCTCGATGCCCGTCCGGCGCACGATGCGTGCGAGGTGCGCGATCGCCCGCGGATCGAACCGACTTGCGATCGAGATGGGGTGTACGGCGACACCGGCTGCCGCCAGGTCCGGCAGCAGCGGTCCTTCATCGGAACAGGCGACGTGGACCTCGAATCGCTCGGCGTCCATCTTCAGCGCCAGCGCGCGGACGTGTGCCGCTGCGCCGCCCAGTGCGCCGGTCGCCAGGACTTCCAGGACACGAATATGCTGCACCGTCATGACCATAGCGCCGGTGAGGCGCTTGCCCTTGTGAGGTAGCAGAGAACCTCTTTGTCCTTGGCGACGAACGCTCGTGCGTTGACGATCGAAGATGCGCTCTTTAGGGTGCTAGTTGGCAGCGAGGGACAGACATCCTCGAGAGGACCAAGATCCTCAAGAGGGTCGGATCTCGCGAGAGGCCAGGGAGAGGACGGGGGAGCCATGGCCAAGCCGAAGCCGCTTTCGGTTTGTTCCGGAGACGCGATCCGCCTGGTGCTCGAGCTGGCGCAAGAACACGCCGGCCACGTGCGACTCAGCTTCCGCGAGCACGGAGATCGCCTGGAGGTCGTGCTGCTCGCGGATACAGAGGAGCTTGCCGGCTATTTCGCGTACCTGATCGACAAGGCCTCGGTGGCCGCCTGCGCCACGGCGGGGGGCCGGTGATGCGTGCGCTGCGAATCGCCCTGGTCGCTCCGGTCCACGAGGCCTGCCCGCCCCCCGGGTACGGCGGCATCGAACTCGTCGTCTCGCTGCTGGCCGAAGGCCTCTGGCGCCGAGGTCATCTCGTGACCCTCTTCGCGACCGGAGACTCCGTCACTCCCGCCGAACTTCGCTGGACCGAACCAACCGCGCTGCGCAAGCGGCGGCTGCCTCCGGGCGAGTCCCTCGCGGCCGAGATCATCCACGTCAAGAAGGCTTTTGCCGCAGCTAGAGAGTTCGACATCATCCACAACCACACCGGCATCTCGGGCATCGCCATGGCGGGTCTGGTGAAGACTCCGGTTCTCTCGACGCTGCACGGTCCGTTTACGCTCGAGAACGCCCCGTTCTTCGCAGCGATGAGCGATCATCCGTACGTCGCGATCAGCCGGGCCCAGCAAGATCTGGCGCCGAGTTCCCTGCGCGTCGTCGGCGTCGTGTACAACGGCGTCGACACTGCGGGCTTTCGACAGCACACCGAGCCCGGGCAGCTCGTGCCACCCGAGCTCTGGGGGCGGGGTCTGCTCTTCCTCGGCCGGGTGTCCCGGGAGAAAGGGACGCACCTGGCCTGCCAGGTCGCGCGCCGGTGCGGCCTGCCGCTCACGATCGCCGGGAAGATCGATGCCGTCGACGAGCGGTACTGGAAGGAGGAGGTCCAGCCTCACGTCGATGGCCGCCAGATCCGGTACATCGGCGAGGTGGGCGGCGACCGGAAGCGTGAGGTCCTGGCCGGATCGCTCGCGCTCCTGCACCCGGTGCAATGGCCGGAGCCTTTCGGCCTGGTGATGATCGAGGCGATGGCCTGCGGAACCCCCGTCATCGCGCTGTGCGACGGGTCGATCCCGGAGGTGGTGGACGATCAGGTGACTGGCTACGTGTGTGACGATGTCGACCAGATGGTGGAGGCGGTGGGACGCATCGAGTCTCTCGACCGCCAGACGATCCGCGACGTGTGCCGGGTTCGGTTCGACGCATCGGCCATGGTCGACGGCTACCTGTCGCTGTACGAAGCGCTGATCGCCGATTCGCTGCGTCTGGCAAGCACTCGTGAAGCCTGAAAAGCCTCGCCCGGCCGACAAGATGGCCGCTTCCCCGCACGAGATCGAGGTTGCCGGGCGGACCTACCGCGTCGATCAGGAACTCCAGCAGGTGCTGTCGGAGGGGTTGCCGGCGATCGCGACCGGATGCCGCCACGGGCGCCAGGTGATCAAGCAGGAGAACCTGTTCCTGGTCAGCGACGACGACGGCAATCTGTATCCGGGCTGCAGCTGCGGGATGGGGCTGTACTTCAGCGATACCCGGTTCCTCTCGGGCTGGGTCCTCAAGCTCGAGGGCCGGATCCCGACCTTGCTTTCGTTCTCGGCAGAGCGCAACTACATGGCGCAGATCGAGTTCATGAACCCGCAACTGACGCTCGAATCCGGCCAGGTGGTCCCGCAAGAGAGCGTCTACTTCAGCGTCATGCGGGCGATCGGGCACGTGGTCCGGGACAAGATCCGGGTCGTGAACTACAACCCGTTCCCGGTCTCCCTGCACTTTTCCTTGACCTTCCATGCGGACTACTCCGACATCTTCATCGTGCGTGGGTTCAAGGGAAAGCAGGCCGGGGTGTTTCTCGAGCCGCAGATCGAGGCGTCCTCGCTCACGTTCGGGTACGTCGGCGAGGACCAGGCCTTGCGGCAGACGCGGGTCCAGTTCGCGACCGCCCCCGGGCGGATCGGACCCGAGGCGCCCGGGGAGAAGTTGCGGGCGACCAGCGCCGTGGCGGAATTCACCGTCGAGCTCGCGGGTCTCGGCTCTCAGAGCACGGTCGAATACACCATCGAGGCCCTGATCGACGGTGAAGGATCGGCACCCGAGCAGGAGTCGTCCCCCTTCGTCGATTTCCTGGCGGCACTCGGCACTTGCCAGCAACAGCGCGAGGCCTCGCGGGCGCTCCTGACCACGAGCCACGAGATCTACAACGTGATCCTGGACCGCAACAAGCGCGATCTCGCCTCGCTCACGACCTTCTACGAGACCGGTCCCTACGCATCGGCGGGGATTCCATGGTACACGGCGCCGTTCGGACGAGACGGGATCATATCTGCACTCCAGACGCTGGTGCTCGGTCCCGAACTCGCGATGGGAACCCTGCGGTACCTCGCCAGGTTCCAGGCCAAGGATGACGACCCGTTCCGCGACGAGGAGCCGGGCAAGATCATGCACGAGCGCCGGGTGGGCGAGCTGGCCAACGTTCGGGCCATCCCGCACACGCCCTATTACGGCTCGGTCGATAGCACGCCGCTCTTCTTGATCTTGCTGTCCGAGACGTTCCGATGGACGGGGGATCTCGCGTTCGTCCGGGAGCTCTGGGACGCGGTCGAGGCCGCCCTGATGTGGCTCGAAGGTTACGGGGACCTCGACGGGGACGGCTTCGTCGAATATCAACGCCGGAGTGCGTCGGGCCTGTTCAGCCAGGGGTGGAAGGACTCCCACAACAGCGTGATCCATCCCGACGCCACGATCGCCCGGCCGCCGATCGCCCTGGCCGAGGTGCAGGGCTACGTGTACGACGCCAAGATCCGGATCGCGCAGCTCTGCTACCTCCTGGACCTGCGCATCCTGGGCGATCGCCTGGTCCGGGAAGCCCAGGAGCTCAAGGACGCCTTCAACGAGGCCTTCTGGGACGAGGAGATGGGGTTCTACGTCATGGCACTCGACGCCGACAAGCGGCCGGTCCGGACCCGGACCTCCAATCCGGGCCATTGCCTGTGGAGCGGCATCGTGCCTCCGGAGCGGGCCCACCTGGTGGCTTCG
>JAJYIO010000098.1 GCA_021790035.1 bacterium
CGGCCAAAATCTCTTCGACGCGGCCACGGCCTTCCTGGGCAACGAGTGGCACCTCGACGAGACGGCGCAGAGGCTGATCGAGCAAGGGGCGATGCAGGGGGTCATCATCGTGGGCATCGACAACAGCCCGGCGCGGATCTTCGAGTACACCTGGCAGCGCGATCCCTCGGTCGGAGGCGGGGGCGGCGGCAAGGAGTACGCACAGATGCTCACTCGCGAGATCAAGCCCCTCATCGATCGGACCTTCCGGACGCTTCCCGATCGCCGCGATACCGCCGTCATGGGGTCGTCCCTCGGCGGCCTCATCTCGTTCTTCCTGGGACGCTACGAGCCGCAGGTCTTCGGCGACATCGGGCTGATGAGCCCGTCGATCTGGTGGGACGATCGCGAGGTGCTGTCAGAAGTCCCGGCCTTGCCGACGGATCTCCGGATCTGGCTCGACATGGGCACCCAGGAGGGCGACGGGCCGCTCGACTATCGGGACAACCTGGCCGACGCACGGGCGCTCGAGCAGGCGATCGAGCAGAGGGGTTACCAGCTCGGGAGCAACTTCGGATACTACGAGGCGCCCGGCGCCAGGCACGACGAGACCGCCTGGGGCGAGAGGGTCTACCGGCCGCTCGAGTTCTTCTTCAAGGGCGACAAGGCTGGCTGATGGCCAGCGTCGGCCTCGCGTGCGATAACCCATTCGAGAGACTCAAGGTAGAATGGCTCGCTATTCGAAGAGGTCTCGCGAAAGGAGCGCACGTGGCTGGAATCCGAAACGTCATCTCCACCCTGCAAGCCGACGGTCAAGAGGTCCTCGGGCCGGATGTGCTCATGTGGCACTACCCCAACAACGACATCATCAACGGCTCTTTGCTCACGGTCGAAAGCAATCACTTCTGCGTCCTGAAGAGCCGGGGCGCCATCCTCGACGTCTACGAGACCGGTCAGTACACGGTCGACACTCCGCAGAAGTTCCTCACCGGCGGCATCGTGCAGGCCTTCTATGGCGGACAGAGCCCCTGGCAGTACGAGGCCCTGTACATCAACCGCGCCAAGATCGTCGTCCGGACCCAGGGCTCTGCTTTGTCTCGCGAGATGGCCGAGCTACGCTACCAGGTCGACTACTACGTCCACGTGGACACCAAAGATGACGCCTTGAAGCTGGTCCAGCACATGCCCTACAAGGGGCACACCCTGACCGTGGAGCAGCTCAACGCTTACGCCGGGCCCGTCGTGGAGCAGGCCATCAACCAGATCGCCCAGGTCTCCCCGCTCGAGACCATCAACGAGAAGATCCACGAGCTGACCCAGCTCGTCGGGAGCCATCTGGCGGGCTTCCTGGCCGAATTTGGCATCAAGCTCAACTCGGTCAAGGTCCTCGTCATGCCGGCCGACGAGCACATGCGGCGCCTGATTGCCTTCAAGGCTTTCGGCCTGTCGGAGATCGACGCCGTGCGCCACTACCTCGCCATGCTGATGGCCCAGAAGGGCGTGGCATCAGCGCCAAACATGGCGATCGGGGCGCCCTTCGTCGTAGGTTCCACCTTGAGCACGCTTCCTGGCCTGCTCGAGCCTATCGGGGATGACGGCCACGCCCGGCCCGAGCCTCGCCTGGCGGGCAAGGTCTAGGCCTTGCTGCCCGATCCGGCTCTCGGCAAGCAGCTCGAGTTGCTTGCCGAGAGCTTCGGGTACCGGCAGTACCGCGACGCGGCGAGCGCCAGGAAGGACGACCAGGTCGTCCGCAAGTGCGCCGCCGAGTTGCTCGCCGAGGCTGCCGATCACCTCTCTCGAAAGGCCGAGGAGTTCGCGCGGCTCCGGATCCCGCCCTCGACCCGGGAGCAACCCTTCCCCCCCGCCGGGCTGCTGGCCCTTCACCACGACCTCGTCGCCCTCAAGGACGCTTACTCCGGCGTGGCGGCCTGGATCCGGGCGCTGCCTTTTCCCGACCGGCCGCGCATGCCCCGGGGCGATTCGCAGTACGATGGGACGCTCTTGCAGTTCGACGGCAAGCTACTGTCCCTGGCAAGAACGGCCCAGGCGGCGGTCCAGGACGTCGAGGTCGCCGCGTGGACTGGCGAGCGCCAGGGGCCGTTGCGCGATGCTTTGCAGAAGGTCGAGGCCGTAGCCAAGGAACGCCAGGCCTATCTCTCGGAGCGCGGCCTACCCTAGACTTGTCAGGTTGACCTGACCCTGGGTCACGTGCGTGCCGCCGCGCCTCCCCACGAAGGTACGCTTCGGCTCCAGGTTTTTGCGGGGGCGTCAGGGCTCGAATCTACCGGAAGTCGGTCCGGGAGCGCGTGTCGATCGGGCTCCTTCGGGCTGTCAATGACGGGCCGTTTGAAGTTATGCCCAGCGTGGAATGTTTTTGAGCAGGGAAGCTCGCTGCCTTCGAATCGCTGGCGGCGGCGGAGCCCGGGGAGACGAGCGAGGCCTCGAGTATGCAACACGCTCAGCTGGTACGTGCCGCGGGGATCACCGCCTTGGTTCTGGCGAGCCTGGGTCTCGCGGGTCCGGCTCGTGCCCAGTCACCGGCCCCGGCGCATCCCGCCGGAGCTGGACACTGGGTGACCAAGGATGAACTGACCACCGTCGTCGTGCCGGTGTACGGCTGGGCCTTCGAGGGCTCCAAGACCTCGGAGGTCACCCTCAGCACCCGCGCCCTCGCGGCGGGGCCCGAGGACGGCCCGAGTAATGCGGGAAAGCCCCTCGCTTACTCGGGAGGTGCACTGGCGGGCATCCACGCCCGCAGCGCCCAGGACCTCTCCATGGCCGTGGCCCTGTCCCATTCTCACGAGGCCGCCCGGATTCCGGCGGCGAGTTCGGGTTCCGGAGGCCCTGCGAGCCCCTATTCGGGAACCTGGTTCTGCAAGTACCGCGGGGGCTGGGACGTGGTCGTCATCGATTCGCAGAACGTCCAGATGGCCCCTTTCGACGCGAGCGGCACGGTGGACCGGGCAGATGCCATCGCATTTCCCCTGGCCGCGGTGACGTTCTCGGGCCTCTCGGCAAATGATCAGCAGGTGAAGATGGCCCCGGCGCCGGGTTCCGGGGCCTCGCTCGACGGTGCTGTCTGGCTCTCCCGCCAACCCGCCGATGCCAGTGAGGATGCGCGATGAAGGTTCTGCCGACGGCTGTCCTCGGGACGGCGCTGACCCTCGGCCTCGCGGCGGCCGGCCACGCCCAGGATCCGGTTCCCGGCTCCACCAAGGCCGTGGGCGTCGATCTCGGCACGCGTACCGTGCAGTCTGGCCGCATCCAGAGCCTGGTCCACGACTATCGCACCGACACCTACGAGTGGGCGCCCGTGGGCACCAAGAGCGTGCAGGAGATGCTGCCGACCCAGGTCTGGGTGCCCGATGTGGACGTCGTCGCCGTCTACGTCACGGACATCAAGGAATACTTTGGCGTCAACATCGGCAATGACGCGGCCACCTGGCTCTACCGGGGTGGCATGGTCTCCCAGAGCGGAGGCAGTCGGGTCGAGTACTTCGCGGCCTCGGGAGATTCCGGGCCCCAGTCGACCTCGCTCGATGCCGGGAGCGCCAACCAGCTCTGGAACGAGACCGGCAGCAAGACGGTCTGGGCCTGGGGGGCCGGGATGCCTGATGCTTATCAGGCCGGTCAGCCGATCCCGGCCACGTTGCCCCTCGTCAGCGTCGGTTCGGAGAGCGGCTCGACCGGACTGGGATCCGACCTGGGGTCAAGCCTGGGCGCCGACTACAACGTCGTCGGCACGGTCGACGAGACGTCCTACAACTACGTCGGGGTGGACCCGATCGTCCTCGACATCGGTCATCGTCAGCGGCCCGATCTGCTTTCGGGTTCGACCTGGGCGCCGACGCCTGGACGTCCTGTCGATCTTTCGGCGTTGCGACCCTTCGATCTGGACGGGTCAGGTTCCTCGAAATGGGAGTGGATCGGACCCGGTTCGGGGCTCCTGGTCTGGGATCCCTCGCACACCGGGCGGATCACTTCGGGCAAGCAGTTGATCGGGACCTTCACCTGGGGCAAGTACTGGACCGATGGCTACCAGGTGCTGCAATACCTGGACCGTGACCACGACGGCAGGCTCTCTGGAGCCGAGCTCAAGGATCTCGCCGTCTGGGTGGACGCGAACTCGGACGGCGTCGCGGAGCCGGGTGAGGTCAAACCGCTGTCGGCCTGGGGAATCACGTCCATTTCCACTCGCCCACAGCAAGGCCAAGCCGACGCCCCGTGGAATCCGCGAGGCTTCGTCCAGCGCACCGCGCACGGGTTGCAAGCCCACGCCACCTGGGACTGGACGTCGTTCGGGATGGCGAACGACCTGGGCAACGATTCGACCTACGTCTGGGTAGCCACGAGCGGGGGGCGCAAGATGGGCGGTGTCCTCGATCTACGGTCCCGCGGCGGCCGCATCGGCGGCTTCTCCATGCCCACCTTCGGTCCCGGGGCCAGCGGCAAGAAGATCGGTGCCGTGTGGCCGATCGATGGCTCGCAGACGGGCCGGGCGCTGGCAACCTGGCAAACGCCCACCCCGATCGGATCCTCGGCCGAGAGCCTGGTAACCCTCGCCGATGGGGGGCGGCACCTGTTCGGCACCACCACCCTCAAGGGGCCGGGCAAGCCCTGGAGCTACGACTGGCAGGCCGAGCTCATCAAGGGCGCGCCCCTGCGCTGAGAGGGCTGCCTTCCTGACCGAGCTTCGTATGTGAGGCGAGGGGGGCGGAGGTGAGCCGGGGTCAGGTCAACCTGAAACAGGTCTAGCGGCTAAGAACGACCGGTTGCTGCTCCTTGTCGAGGGCAAAGCGGCGGTGGACGACCGCGATGGCCTCGAGGGCGCGAGCTCGATCTATGACGCAAGAGACCTTGATCTCCGAGGTCGAGATCATCTGGATGTTGATGCCGGCTCCGCCGAGGGCTTCGAACATCTGTGCGGCCGTGCCTGGGTGGTTGATCATGCCGGCGCCCACGATGGAGACCTTGGCCACGGTGCCGTCCGCCACGACGCCCATGGCGCCGATCTCCGCGGCCAGGGCCTCGCAGATCTCGCGGGCCGGGCCCATATCGTCGAAGGCCACCGTGAAGGCGACATCGTTGGTGAGGTGCCCGCCGTGCACGGACTGGCTGATGACGTCGACGTTGATCCCGCGCTCGGCGAGGTTGGCGAAGAGACGGGCCGCGACGCCGGGTTGGTCGGGAACGCCCAGTACGGCCAGCTTGGCCTGGTTCAGGTCAGCGGTGACGCCGTTGACGGGGTTCAGGATCTCCAACTGATCGACTCCCTTGACGACCGTACCGGGGTGGTCCGAGAAGCTCGACCGAACCCGCAGCACGAGGTTCTTCCACCGGGCGTACTCTACCGATCGCGGATGCAGTACCTTGGCCCCCAGGCTGGCCAATTCTAGCATCTCCTCGTAGGAGATCTCCCGCAGCAGGCGTGCCTCCGGGACGATCCTGGGATCCGTGGTGTAGACACCCTCCACGTCGGTGTAAATGTCGCAGATGTCGGCCGACAGGGCTGCGGCCAGGGCCACGGCGGTGGTATCCGACCCCCCGCGCCCCAGCGTGGTGACCTCGCCGTCCGCGGTGATACCCTGGAACCCGGCAACTACGGGGATCACACCCTCGGCGAGCAGGCCGCGCAATCGCGCCGTCTCGATGGTACGGATGGCCGCTCGCGTGTGGGCCTTCTCTGTCTCGATGCCCGCCTGGAATCCGAGCATCGAGCGTGCTGATACGCCGAGTTCGCCCAGTGCGGCGGCAACGAGGGCTATCGAGACTTGCTCGCCGGTTGACAGCAGCATGTCCACCTCGCGACCCGGGGCCTTCAAGGTGATCTGCCCCATCAGCTCGACCAGCTGGTCCGTCGCGTGCCCCATGGCCGAGACGACGACCACGACGTCATGACCCTCCGACCGTGTGCGGGCCACACGCTGGGCCACCCGCTTGAGGCGATCGACCGTGCCGACCGAGGTGCCGCCGAATTTCTGGACGATGAGGCTCATCAGAAACTCCCCTTCGGGGCAGGGACTTGCAGGGGGCCTTGCCCCAGTGTCGGCGCGGACGGTGGGTAACTCATGGATCACCGGTGAGGGCCGTCGCCCGAGGACCGAGCGCGAACCTTGCTAAGGCTAGCACTTGGCGAACGCCGTCGCAAAGTGGCGCGAAATCTACCACACCTGCGCCCCGGTGCGGGAGAGCTCGACGACCCGGACGCTCGCCAGATCGCCCCAGGCCCCCTGCATGGCCAGGCGAACCGCCTCCCCAACCGGGCCAGGACACCAGGCCAGCAGCGCCGGACCCGCTCCCGAGAGGGTCACGGCATAGGCCCCCGCGGCACGGGCGGCCGCGACGACCGCGGCCATGCCGGGCACGAGGGGCTCCCGGTAAGGCTGGTGCAGGCGATCGCCCAGCGCCTCGGCGAGCAGGTGCAGGTGCCCTGACGTCAGGGCCGCGACGAGCAGCGCGGTTCGACCCACGTTGTAGGCCGCATCCTGGAGGCAGATCCGTTCGGGCAGGACCGCCCTGGCCTCCGCAGTGGCGAGGCGAAACCGGGGAATCGCCAGCACCAGACGCAGGTCGAGAGCCAGGTCGGAAGGTAGCGCGAGGTTGCAGGCCTGGCCATCCGATCCGACGGCCACGGTGAGGCCCCCCATGAGCGCCGCCGCCACGTTGTCGGGATGGCCCTCGATCTTTGATGCGATCGCCAGGTGCTGTGTCGGGGACAACCCCGCTCCGGTCAGCGCATCGGCGGCCAGTATGCCGGTGCAGATGGCCGCCGCGCTGCTGCCCAGGCCCCGGGCGAGAGGAATCTCGGAGGTGCACGTCACGAGCCAGGGGGGGCGGGGACGGCCGATCTCGGCGTACACGGCGTCGGCGGCCTCGTGGATCAGGTTCGCTCCGGGCGCTGTCAGCTCGGCGGCCTCTCCGCGGCCCTCGAAGCCATCGGATGGGGCCAATCGCACCTCGGACTCGAGCCAGAGGTCGAGCGCCATCCCCAGGGCATCGAACCCCGGCCCGAGATTGGCGGAAGTCGCGGGCACCCGAACGCGAACGGTACGAATCGCCATCCCTGGATTGTAGGACCCCGTCGGACCCAGGAACAGATCTCGGGGGCTGGCCAGGCTGACCCTGGTCCCGTCTCGCGATCGGCCCGGGGCAGCGGGCCGGAGCGTTCGGACGTCAGCTTGAAGGACCGAGAGCCCGATCGGCGCAGAGCCTTGACCTACTTGATCCCGCGGCCGCTGAGCAACAAGCCGGGGGTCAGCTTGAGGATGCGGAGGTCGAAGAACAGCGAGACCTTCTGGACGTATTCGAGGTCGTAGGCCAGCTTCACCGGGATCTCGAGGTCGTCTCGCCCGTGAATCTGAGCCCATCCCGAGAGGCCGGGGCGGACCGCAAGCACGCCCTTCTGTTCGGGGGTGTACTCGGCCGCGACGATCGACGGGACCTCCGGCCGCGGGCCGATGAAGCTCATGTCCCCCCAGAGGATGTTGAGAAGCTGCGGCAGCTCGTCGAGGCTCGTGCGCCGCAGGAGGCGACCGACACGGGTGATGCGGGGATCGTGGGCTTGCGTCAGGACCGGGCCCGACAGGTCGGTTCGCATGGTCCGGAACTTGTAGATGGTGAAGAGCGCGCCTTGCCGCCCGACTCGATCCTGCGTGAACAGCGCGGGCCCGCGGGAATCCAGCCGGATGGCGACCGCCAGGAGGGCCAGCACCGGCAACAAGAGGATCAAGAGAGCCAGCGCCACGATCGCGTCGCAGGCAGGCTTGATGACGTTTACGTAGGCACCGCCTGGCACGTAGGTCCCGGGTGGGGGCACCAGGTCAGCCTCGGCGAAGGACTGCATGCTGACCTCGTTTCAAGCCTTGTCCTCGGGCGCCCGGGAATCGCTCACCGGCGGTGCTGCTTCGCGATGTCGAGCACGCGCTCGA
>JAJYIO010000099.1 GCA_021790035.1 bacterium
GCTCGATTCCCCTGCTCTCGGGCGCCGAGGAGGTCGACCTGGCCCGGCGCATCGCCCGGGGCGGGCTCGACGGCGAGGAGGCCAAGCGCAAGCTCGCCGAGGCCAACCTGCGCCTGGTGGTTTCCATCGCCAAGAAGTACGTCGGGCGCGGGATGCTCTTCCTCGATCTGATCCAGGAAGGCAACCTCGGCCTGATCCGGGCGGTCGAGAAGTTCGACCACGAGAAGGGCTACAAGTTCAGCACCTACGCCACCTGGTGGATCCGGCAGGCCATCACCCGGGCGATCGCCGACCAGGCTCGCACCATCCGCATTCCGGTGCACATGGTGGAGACCATCAACCGCCTCAAGAAGGTGACCCGCAAGCTCTCGCAAGATCTTGGCCGCAAGGCCACCGAGGAGGAACTCGCCAAGGAGATGGACGTCTCGGTCGAGAAGCTCCGCGAGATCATCAAGGTCGCCCAGGAGCCGATCAGCCTCGAGACCCCCGTGGGCAAGGAGGAGGACTCCCGGCTCGGCGACTTCCTCGAGGACCGCGAGACCGAGGCTCCGGTCAACGCGGTCACGCACGAGCTGCTCCGCGAGGACATCAACGACGTCCTCGGCACGCTTTCCGCCCGCGAGCGCGACGTCCTCAAGCTGCGCTTCGGCCTGGACGACGGACGCAGCCGAACGCTCGAGGAAGTCGGCCAGCAATTCGGCGTCACCCGCGAGCGCATCCGGCAGATCGAGGCCAAGGCGCTGCGCAAGCTCCGCCACCCCAATCGCAACAAGCGGCTGCGCGAGTACATCGAGTAGCTCCGGCGAGCATGCGCCGGTTCGACCAAGGACTTCCTGGCCGGCCGGTCTAGGCTAATCGCCCGTCCTCGACCTAGGATGCCAGTGGTTCGGGGAGGTGGAGGAGCGAATCGACGCGGGTCGCCGGATCGGGGCTTTCGCCATCCTTGCGGCGAGCGCGGGAGATCTTGCGACCTCCGGCGCCCTCCCTCCCCGGACTCTTATCGGGTTGCGAGCACCCGCGCTCAGGCCAGCGTGTTGAAGTAGTTGCCGGCATCCTCGGTCGTCGACGAGGACGAGCCGATCGCCGCCACGCTCGATCCCTGGCCGTCCCCACCGCCCCGATGGCCGTGAGGACCGTGGTGGCCGTGATGATTCTGGACCATGCCGGCGAAAGCCTGCTGGGCGGCCTGCAGGTTGCCCGATTGCAAGGCCTGCGCGAGCTGCGCGAAGGGGCTGTTGTCCTGGGTCGCGCCGGCGGCCGAGGTACTCGAACCCGAGCCGCCCGTCAGGGCGGCGAACGCCTTCTTCGCTCCGGCCAGGTCACCGGACTTGAGCGCCTTGCCCAGCGCCTCGAACTCTTGCCGACGCTTCCGGGAGGGCCTCACGCCGTTGGTCTGGAACGGCGCTGACGAGCTGACACTGCTGACGGACATTGCCACGACGACATCCTCCTCGGATGAGAATGGGCCGGAAGGTCCCGCAGCATTCCAGGCCGACTGGTTACAAGAGATCCTTCGACCGCCCGGTCGCTCTGGCGCAGGGGGAGAAGCAAAAAAAGTCCAACCGATTCGGCGAGCCGCCTCGCGAACGCTGCCCCCAGCGAATCGGCGCCGATCCGCTCAAGCCGGGAACACCTCCGCTCCGGTCTTCAGCGGGCCCTCGTATCGGCCCGGTGCGCCATCGCATCCTCGTAACGCCGGCGGGCGAGATCCAGGTACTCCGCTTCGAGGTCGATCCCGACGAACCGGCGGCCGTGGACGGCTGCCGCCACTCCGGTCGTGCCGCTCCCGACGAAGGGGTCGAGTACCAGATCGTCGGGGCGAGAGGAGGCCAGGAGGATCCGCTCCAGGAGCGCGTAAGGCTTCTGCGTGGGATGGTGGCCCAGGCGCTTCTCGGCCTGCAAGGGGGCGACGAACCTCCAGACGGACTTCATCTGCCGGCCTCCGGCCATCTCGCGCATGGCCGCGTAGTTGAACGTGTGGCGGCTCTTGGCCGTCCGCGCCGCCCACAGGATCGTCTCGGTGGAGTGGGTGAAGTAGCGGCACGAAAGGTTCGGGGGCGGGTTCGGTTTTTCCCAGGTGATGTCGTTCAGCAGCTTGAAGCCGAGCTGCTGCATCGCGAACCCGACCGAGAAGATCACGTGCCTCGTCCCCGAGACCCAGACCGTGCCATCGGGCGCCAGGCTCCGCTGCACGGCCTCGAGCCAGCTCCGGTTGAACCGGTGCATCTCGTCGAGCGACTCGAGGCGATCCCAGCTCCCCTTGTCCACCTTCACCATCCGGCCGGCCTGGCAGGTGATGCCGCCGTTGGAAAGAAAGTAAGGCGGATCGGCGAACGTCATGGCGATCTCTCCGCCGACCTCGATGCGATCGAGGACGTCGAGGACGTCTCCCTGATACAGGCGGAACCGCCCGTCCGGAGACGCATAGAAGGGAACGATCTCAGCCACTTGATCCAAATCTCCTGGATCCACCGCAGTTAATCCCGAAAAATTGTCGTCGAACAATTGTCTCCGTGGATAACTGACTGAATTCCTTTAGTTTTATCAATTGCATGCGATATCTCCTGAAGTCGGGTACAATGATCACAAGATCTCGTTCGATACGATGTCCCAAACGAAGGAGAGGACGGCAATGGCCAAGATCAAGCGAACCGACGAGCAGAAGGGTCTCCAGACCTGCAAGTACTGCGTGCAGTGCGGGCAATGGCTACCGCTCGCCACCTTCTACACGGATCGCGCAAAGGCCGATGGCCTCCGCCCCTACTGCAAGCCCTGCGATATCGCCAAGGCCAAGCGCGCCGTCTAGACCTGTCTCAGGCCAGATCGCGGGAGCTCGATCGGGCTCCCCGACCAGCTTGCGGAGCCATCACGCGGCACGGACGCAGCCCGTTCGCACTCCCGTCGCAGACCACATCCAGTCTCCTTGCAGCCGGCTTCCGCAAGGTACTCGCGATGAAGGCCCTCACCATCTGGTGAGGGCCTTCACCCCGTGGCGAGGGCGCCGCCCCATGATGCCATCTTCATCATTGACCTGTTGACATTAACCGCACCTGAATGTCATGGTTGAACGCGAAAGCGCAACCATCTCTTGGCTTCCGGGCTCAAGAGGCACACGTCGACAGGAGAGTGCGTCCATGCGGCCAAAGATCAGCATGTTCCGGGCATCCGACCGTGCCACCTATCCGCACAACGTCCACCTGGCCATTCTCACCCGCGGCCGGCGCCAGGTTCTCGAGCCGGTCGCCGATGCGCTCATCGACCTGTTCCGGGAGGTCGACAACTACGGTCTCGACAAGATCCGCGCCGTCCTCGTCGGCACCGACCAGGTGCATGTCGTCGTGGCCATCCCGCCCAACCGCTCCATCGCACAGGTCGCCAGCCGCCTCAAGAGCCACGCCAACCTGCGCCTGACGCGGGATAACCCCGAGCTCACGGCCAACCTCGGCGGTCGGGCCCTCTGGCAGCGTGGCTACGCCTGCAAGGTTCTGGGGCCGAGCACGATGGCCGACATCAGGATCTACCTCACCCGACAGCGGGATTCGGGCACCGCGGAGCTGGCCTGAGCCTCCTCTGCCGGGGTCGCCGCCCCCAAGGAGACTCCGGCCAGGGCTCCTGGCCATCGCAAGGCCTGTCGAGCTTCAGTCCCGAGTCCCGCTGGCGGGATCAACCGGAGTACCGATCGCATGGTGAACCGTCCGGGAGATGCCCTCCCCGAAGGGAACCCGGGCTTGCCAGCCGAGGCGCTCTCGGGCCGCATCCACGCGGGCGAGCGAGTGACGGATATCGCCGGATCGCGCGGGCTCATGGCGCAGAGGCAGATGCGCGGGAGCCCCACCCGGGCGCGCGGTATCGGATTCCCTCGCCACGGCGGCCCGAATGGCGGCGTGAGCCTCGAGGACCGAAATCGCTCGCCCGGCCCCGAGGTTGAAGGCCTCGCCGGCAAAAGACCCGGGGGCCGTCAGGGCCAAGAGATTGGCCCGTGCCACATCGCCGACGAAGACGAAATCGCGGGTCTGCTGGCCGTCGCCGAAGATCACCGTGGGCTCGCCGCGGGCCAGGGCATCGGCAAAGCGCGACAGCACTCCCGAATAGGGCGAGCGCGGATCCTGCCTCGGACCATAGACGTTGAAGTAGCGCAGGGAAATGACCTCGAGTCCGTGGTGAAGGCCATAGAGCCGACCGTATTCCTCGGCCATGCGCTTTTGCAGGCCGTAAGGCGACAGCGGGACCAGCGGGGCAAATTCGCCGATGGGCGGCTCGACCTCGCCGTAGACGGCCGCCGAGCTGGCCTGCACCACCCGCCGGACACCGGCCCGGTGCGCAGCTTCCAGGACCTGGAGGCTGCCTGTGGCGTTGACCGCATGGCAGTCCAGCGGGCGCTCCAGCGACAGCGGTACCGACACGATCGCCGCCAGGTGCAGCACGGTCTCGCAGCCGGCGATGGCCTCCGCGAGGGCCCTGGCATCGAGAATGCTGGCCCGGATCAAACGCACCCCGGGCGTCAGATTGCGAGCATGCCCGGTGGAGAGGTCGTCGATGACCACCGGCTCGTGCCCCTCCGCAAGCAAGGCCTCGACCGAATGGCTCCCGATGAACCCGGCTCCGCCGGTAACCAGAACACGCATGATGCCGCCATTCTATGGCATCTGGACCGGTTTCGGGTTGACCCGGCCCCGGCTTACATCCGCGCCCGCTCCGCGGCTCCGATTGCCCGCCCCTTGGCGGCGCGCTCGGGTTCAAGTCTACCCAAAGTCGATCCCGGCCAGGACGCGAGGTGGGAGCAGCCTGCCGCGCAGCGCGACTCCGTGAACCGGACTAAGCGGAAGCCTGGAACAAGGGCATGGTGAGAAGCTCGAGGCGCATGCCAGTTCCGAACACACCCTCGACCGCATCGGCGATGGCGGGCTCGGCACGGCGCAGGGCGCCCGCATGCTCGGGGCGGCACTCGATGGCCACGGTGGACGTCGTCCGGGAGATTCGCGTTGCCATCAGGATCCCGGCGACCCGATTGGAGGTGCGGCGACCGACGGCGGCCAGCAGGCGAAATGCCTCGGTCCGAGCGAGCCGGCAGCTCGAGCGCCGGTCCCAGAGCACCTCGTCGGCTACGGCCGCACGACCCGACAACGGCTTCGTCATCGATCCATCCTCCGCATCATCGAACACTCCACAGCAGGCGACACCTCTGCGCCGTGCGGTCTCCTGGACGTCCCGCCGCAGCCTCTACGCCGAGACCGCCTCGACGGGAGCCAGCACGAAACAGCGCGAGCGCTCCGAACCGCGATACGCCAGCATCTCGGACGACAGCATCCGCCCCCGGCGCCCCATGAGCCGATGAACCTCCACGGCCACGTCCACGGCCTCCCGCTCACCGACCCGACCGGGGCGCTGAACCTCGAGGACGTACCCACCGGTCAGCGCAGGCCCGATGGTGACCTGCAGGCCATCCTGGACAATGTGGAACACCCCGTCGATCGCGCCAAGGGCCCTGTCCACCAGAGCCTGCAGCAGCAGTTCCGACATCCCGACCTCCTTTTCGATCATTCTTTCGATAGAATAAGGGGTCGAACACCTGTTCGTCAAGCAGGAGAATGCCAGATCTCCCGAAAAATTTTTCTAGCCCCGGCGCGCCCCCGGGCAGGGACTCGATGTCGACGGGGGACCGCTTGCCGGAGGCCTCACGCGAGGTGGCCGTCAGCCCGCTCGAGAAGCCACAGGGGCAGCGGCTGGATGGCGCCCGCGCCGTTGAGGCGGCGGACCTGGCGATCGAAGGGCTCGAAGTTCGGCAACGGCGCGTGCTCGAGCCCTTGATCCTTCAGCGAGTCGAGAAAGGCGCGGCCCAGATCCTTGCAGATCATCAGCGTGTCCTGGTCCCGGACCTTGACCGCGAAGTAGCCGTAGGCCCGGCAGATGAGCGGCCGGACGCCGTAGATCGTGCACCGGTCGTCGACCAGCGCCGGGCAAACCGGCGGAAGCCCCCCGAGGTGCGGGTTGATCGCCGAGAGGGAAGGCTCGCCCTGCCAGCTGCGGGCGACCAGCTCCAGCTGCTCGCGATAGGCCCCGTACGTCGCCCGGTTGCGCTCCAGCAAAGCCGCCGTCTCCGCCTCGTCCTGCTCGTCGAGAAAAACCGAGATCGTGGCCCACTCGGCCGCCGTCACGCGAAAGATCGAGTAATCCCGGCAGCAGAGGCTGCAGCCGTCGCGACAGGGCTGGCTCTCGTAGGCGCGATCCATGGCGAAGGCGAGGTAGTCGATGAGGTAGTAGAGATCGCTCCAGTCTTCCGCACCCCCGACGCTCTGCGTCCGCGGGAGCTTGCGCCCGCAATCGCGCATGGTGGCCGACAGAAGGGGCAGGTCCAGCATGCCTTCACTGTAAGAGTCGGCCCGGAGCCTGTCCACGGCAAACGTCACCGGCACCCGCACGACCGCCGCCCGTCCCGCCTCGCTTGACCGCACCCGGCGCCGGCTCTACGCTGGCTCCCATGGGCATCTTCATCGGCCGTAGAGGCGCCCTGGAGACCTTGCTCTCGGACCTCGGCGGCCCGGCGAGCCGGACGATCGCCAGCATTCACGGCCTGGGCGGCGTCGGCAAGACGACGCTGAAGGCCGAGGTCTTGCTGCGCCTGGAATCCGAAGGCGCCCACGTTCCGTACTTCCACGTCGACGAGAACGCTTCCCGGGGGGATCTGGCCGACTTCCTCTGCGCGCTGGCCGACAGCCTCCATCAACCCTGGGACGGACCCGCTGCCGAGTTCGGCCGCCTGCGCCGGCACCGCAACCGGCTGCGCGACCTCAAGGGTCGGTTTCCCGACTCGCCCGGCACCGCCCGCCTGGAGCGGGGTCTGCAGGCGGCGCTGGCTGGCCTGGCCCGCCGGGTCTCGCCGGGCATCACCTTCCAGGTCACGCCGCCCACCCATGCCCCGGGCCCGCAGTGGGATCGCGGGGCGGTCGTTCCCGCGGTCCTGTCCACGGGCACCGACCAACCGGGCGACGATCCCGGCGTCTGGACCCGCTCGGACCAGGCGGACTTCGAGACCGCGGTCTCGGCCTGGACCCGCGACCGCGAGGATCGCGAGCTCCTGCTCGATCCCCTGGCGGTCCTCACCCGCGACTTCCTCGACGACCTGGCGGATTACCTCTTCCCCCCGGCCCCGGGACTCGGCGGATTGCTCGGGGGTCGACGCCAGTTGCCGGCAAATCCGGTCCGGGCGCTGGTCGTGATCGATTCCTACGAGGCGCTGGATCAAGGGGTCCAGGAATGGCTCCTGGTCCACCTCCTGCCGACCTACGAGCGCCACCGTTTCGAGGGCGAGCCGCTGGCCAAGGTGCTGGATCTCCGCCTCCTTCTGTGCGGTCGCCCGGCGCTGCGGGACGCCGATCCCCTGCGCCGCTGGGACGTGCTGGCCGACAAGATCCGCGAGATCGACCTGACCCACTTCGACCCATCCGAGATCGCCGCCTACCTCGAGGCCCGCGGCCTGCCCGCCCACCTTGCCGCCGAGGCGCAGCAGCAGACCCAGGGCCTGCCCTACCTGCTGGCCCTGTGGTGCGACTCGGCGGGGCGCGATCAGGCCCTGGCGGTCGAGCGCGCCGCCCGGCGGATCTACTGGTGGAAGACGCCCGAGCAGATCCACTGGCTCAAAGCCGCCGCATTCCTCGACACGCTCGACCGCGACGCCCTGGCGATCACCCTGGCGGACGGCAGCGAGGAGCCGGCCTACGCCTGGCTGGCCGCAAACAGCGAGCTCTGCGTGAGCGACGGGCACACCCTCGCGATCCACCCCATCGTGGCGACCCTGGTCCGCGAGGCGCTGTCCCGGGAGTCCCCGGCAGAAGCCACCGAGCTGACCAGCCGCGCCCGGCTGGCGAGTCGCATCGCCGTCCTGCGCCGGTTCGAGA
>JAJYIO010000100.1 GCA_021790035.1 bacterium
GGGTCGGTTCGAATCCACCTGGAAAATCGTGCGGATAGCGGTAATCTCGGCCGTATCCCAGCGTCTTCATGAACGTCGTGGGCGCGTTTCGCAGGTGCAAGGGAACCGCGCACGGAGGCCGATCCCGGACGTCCTCGAGGGCCCGGTCGATCGCCAGGTATGCGGCATTGCTCTTGGGGGCGGTCGCGAGATAGGTCGTGGCCTGCGCCAGGGGAATGCGAGCCTCGGGCATGCCGATCTGGTGAACCGCCTGGTAGGCGGATGTGGCCAGAAGCAGGGCCATCGGTGCCGCGTTGCCGATATCCTCGGCCGCCGCGATCACCAGGCGCCGTGCGATGAAGAGCGGGTCTTCGCCCCCCTCGAGCATCCGTGCCAGCCAGTAGATTGCGGCATCGGGATCCGAGCCGCGTATCGACTTGATGAAGGCAGAGACCACGTCGAAGTGCGACTCGCCCGCCTTGTCGTAAGGTTGCTCCCGCCGCCCGAGCAGGTCCCTGGCGGACTCGGGCGTCTTGATGCCCGCCTGGACCACGGCTTCGAGGCTTGCCAGCGCGACCCGGGCGTCGCCGCCCGAGGTGTCGACCAGGAGGTCCATGACAGGTTCCGGAACCGCCTCGAGTGACCTTGCGAGGCCTCGCTCGGTGTCGGTGAGGGCCCGGGAAAGGATGGCGCGGACGTGGGCCGGTTCGAGCGTCCGCAACACGAATGTTCGCGCCCGGCTGCGGAGGGCGGGATTGACCTCGAACGAGGGATTCTCGGTGGTCGCGCCGATGAGCGTCACCGTTCCGTCCTCGACATGGGGCAGCAGGGCGTCCTGCTGCGCCTTGTTGAAGCGGTGGATCTCGTCGATGAAGAGGATCGTGCTCTGGCCGAGACGCAGCGCCTCCTTGGCGGCCTCGATCTGCTTGCGGAGCTCGGGAACGCCCCCGGTCACCGCGCTGAAGGGCACGAATCTCTGGCGGGTCGCCCGCGCCACGGCCAGAGCCAGCGTCGTCTTTCCCGTCCCGGGGGGGCCCCAGAGGATGAGGGGAGGGAGGCGATCGCGGTCGATGAGCGTACGCAGAGGCTTTCCCTGCGCCAGCAGGTGATCCTGGCCCAAGATCTCGTCGAGCGTGCGGGGCCGCATCCGAAAAGCCAGTGGTTTTTCGGACGCGTCTTCGAACAGACCGGGTTGGGGCACGTCGGCACCTTCGCTTGCCTAAAGGGCTGGCGCTCTGCGCCTGGATCGTCATTTTATCGGAAGGAGGGCGGTACACGAGAGCGCGGGCCCTTGTCACCGGCCCGGGATGGGCCAGCTGGCCCGCAACAGGCCTCGAATACCGGCTTGAGCTAAAATGGCGCAGTGATCGCACTCGTCAATGTAAGCAAGCAGTTCGGCGGCCGCACGATCCTGGAGTCGGCCAGCTGGCTGGTCTCACCCGGAGAGAGGGTGGGGCTGGTCGGCGCCAACGGGGCGGGCAAGTCCACTCTGCTCAAGATGGTATGCGGGGTCGAAGAGGCTGACGAGGGCGAAGTCCAGCGCCCGCGTCGCCTGAAACTCGGCTACCTGGCCCAGGAGCCGCCAGACCTCGGTAGCCGCACCTTGCACGACGTTCTCTGGGACGGGCTCGCCGAGATCCGGCAGGTCGGCAGCCACCTGCAAGAGGTCGCAGATCGCCTCGCCAGTGCGGAATCGGCTCACCTGGAAGATCTCGTGGTCGAGCAATCTCGCCTGGTCGAGCGCTTCGAGGCGATGGACGGGTACGAGGCCGAGGCCCGGGTCGCTCGCGTGGCCTCGGGGCTGGGATTTTCGCAATCCGCACTCGCGGAGTCCGTGGCCAGCCTGTCGGGCGGATGGCAGATGCGCGCTGCTCTCGGGCGTTTGCTTCTGTCGGCCCCCGACGTCTTGCTCCTGGACGAGCCGACCAACCACCTGGATATCGCGGCGATCGAGTGGCTCGAGAGCTACCTCCTGGGCCTGGGATCGGCCGTGGTCGTGGTTTCGCACGACCGCGCCTTCCTAGACCGGATCGCCACGCGGATCACCGAGATCGACCGCGGGCACCTGTCCGAGTTTTCCGGTAACTACTCGGATTACGTGCGCCAGCGCCAGGCTCGAGACGAGGCGCTGGCATCCGCTGCCGATCGCCAGGAGCGTGAGATGGCCAGGGCCTGGGCGTTCATCGAACGGTTCCGGGCCTCGGCCCGTCGCACCAAGAGCGCCAAGAGTCGCGAGAAGGCGGTCCTCAAGGTCGAGCGGATCGAAGCCCCGACCCTGGCGCCCAAGGTCAAGTTCCAGTTCGACGCCGGGCCGCAGTCGGCCCGGCTGGCGATCGAGCTGCGCCAGCTATCCAAGCGATTCGGAGATCGCACGGTGCTCGAGAGCATCGACCTGGAGATCGAACGCGGGATGCGCATCGCCCTGGTCGGTCCCAACGGCAGTGGCAAGTCCACGTTGCTGAGGCTCATCGCGGGCGAGCAGGTGGCCGATACGGGGCGTCTGCGCCTCGGCCAGAGGGTTTCTATCGGTCACTACGCGCAGCATGCCGCCGATCGCCTCGACCCCCGCAAGACCGTGCTCGAGGCCGCTTACGCGGCAGCTCCGGATCGCTGGTCCCTGTTCGAGGTTCGCTCCTTGCTGGCTGGTTTCCTGTTTCGCGGCGAGGCGGTCGACAAGGTGATCCAGGTGCTATCCGGGGGCGAGCGCGCCCGACTCGCGCTCGCGATCCTCCTGCTGGAGCCTCACAACGTCCTGTTGCTCGACGAGCCGACGAACCATCTGGACATGGATTCGAAGGAGGTCCTGGCCCAGGCGCTGGCGCGCTTCGGCGGAACCTTGCTGATGGCCTCGCACGACCGCTATGTCCTCGATCAGGTCGCCACCCACGTCCTCGTGTTGCCTTCAGCGCGCCTCTACGAGGGCTCTTATGGCTCCAATGCCGCCGCGATCGCAGAGGCCGCGGTGGCGACCGGACCCTCGAGAATCGGCGACCAGGGGATGCGCAACGGCTCGGACCGGGCCGTCGAGTCGCGCCCCCCCGAAGCGGAGCGCGTCCGCACGCCGCGGTTCAACGCTTTCAAGCATGCGCGGCTCCTCGAGGATGCCGAGGCGCAGGTCATCGCTCTCGAGGCGCGGGCAGGAGAGCTCTCGGCCCTGCTCGCAGATCCGGCCTCGTATTCTCAGGGTGCGGGGGACATCGACTTTTCGGCCCTGGCCGGCGAGTACGAGGCCGTGCAGAAGGATCTGGCCGAGGCCAACACCCGCTGGGAAGCCCTGGTGGCCCAGGACCTGTCGGGATCCTGATCCCGCCCTACGTCCGCGCCCCTCGCATCAGGTACGAAGGTACGCTCCGGCTCGGGCTCTTGCGGGCGCGCTCGGGTTCGGGTCAACCGAAAGTCGGTCTAGCCCAGCAAGGCACGAACGCGGTCAAGCTGCAGGCTGTGGGCGTTGATGGCCGAGGGCGCTTGATCCTGGATCTGTAGCCGCAGTGCCTGAGCGGCGGCCTGGCCGTCGATCGGCCGGTCGAGACTCGCCGTCCGGTTCTCCGAGGCCACCTGCGCCGAGATGTCCGCGACCGCGGCCGGATTCTCCGACGTGGACCCTTGAGGCTGGCGCGCCTGCCGAGGCATCTCGTTTTGAGCCTCGATCTGCTGGCGTCGCAGCTCGTTCAGGTTGCTGTTGACGTTAACCTTCATGGCCACCATCCCGGTATATCCCCACGGACGTGAGGATGACGTTCCTTCGCCTCGATTATACCCGGTTGGCAACGAGGTCTGACGCCGACCGCCCGAGGCTCGGCGCGTCGTCGCTCAGTGGTGGCCGAAGAGGCCGCCGATCGTGCTGGCCAGGGAACTGACGCTGCTCACGATCGAGTTGAGGTCGGTTCCGCCCTGGGCGTTGAACGAGCCGCTCTGCTCGGACCAGCCAGGAGTTTGCGGCGCCTGCCACCCCGACATCACCTGCGGCGGCTGCCATCCCGAAGGAGCGGTCGGCTGGCTGTAGGAGGGCGGAGCCTGGACCGGCGCCGAATAGCCGCCGGTCGACTGCGGGACATAGGGCGCGGTCGGCTGCTGGGCGCCGTATCCATACGGGGTCGTGGTCACCGCGGAGCCGTTCTGGTTGTACGCGCCGTAGGTCTGCGTGGGGTAGTTAGAGTTGTAGGTGCCATAGGTCTGCGTGGGGTAGTTCTGGTTGTAACTGCCGTAGGGCTGCGTGGGGTATCCCGGGTTGTACGATCCGACCGGCATCGCGGGATTGGCGTTCGGGATCGGGTTGCCGGTGACGGCAGCCGCCAGGTCGGCCAGAGCAGGAATGCCGTCGGCGATATCCGAGGCGACCATGGCGGCCTTGTCAGGCTTGCCGTAGGTGCCGTACCCGCCATATGCGCCGTATGCGCCGTTCGAGAACCCACCCAGGTTGCTGCCGTTGTGCCGGGCCACGATCTGTCCGATCCCGGCCGCGGCCGCCGCGACGCCGGCGAGCAGGTTGCCGAAGTTGAAACTCGAATGCTTGGCCTTGGGCGAAGTGGCCTGCGTGCCCTGCGCTCCGGAGGACTTGGGTTGCCACGGAAGGTTGAGGCCCGTCACGGTCGACGGAATCGGAAAATTGGCGAGGAAGAGGCCGTTCTGCTGGGCGACGTACGAGGCGAGCTGCTGGATCTGCGAGCTATCCTTCGTGGGATCGAGCCCATAGGCCTGGGCCACCACCTGCGCCACCGTCATGTTGCCGGCGTTCCCCTGCGGGAGTGCGTACCAGTACGTCTTGGCAGAGGCGGCGGCCGGCGCCGTCGAGGCGGCTGCCATCACCGGCGCTGTCGGGGCGCTCGGCATGACCGGCGCGCTTGCTGCCGCGGTCGGCCAGGCGGGAGCGTTCAGATACTGCCCGACCTGGGACGCAAAGGTGTCGACGGCGTTCACGTTCGATTCCCTCTCGTGGCGCTTGACGCGCCCCTACCGGCACCACCGCACGGACAAGCCGTGCCGAGGTTCCCTCTTGCCATGGTTATGGGGCCAGCGGTTCGAAAGTCGGTAAAGCGAAGGGAGAGCATAAACCAAGATCGGGTTAAATGCGGACGAAGGGATCCCGTGGCCCCGTGGCGACGCCATTCCGTCTCCGGAGCGGGCGAGCTGTGGCTTTCGATGCCAGCGCGCTGGGGAACTGCTTGAAATCCGCACAACGGGGTAGAATCGCCACCGATGGGGATGCTTCCAGGTGGCGACCTGCCGCTCGACGATCCGGTCAAGCTTCTCGAGGTGATCCGGCAGATGCGGATGGCCGCTCTGTTTCCGAAGCGAGAGGCCCTGGCGGAGTGGATCGAGTCGGCCAGAGAGCTTCTCGCCTACCTGCCTGACGGACCGCTGTGGCAGCTGGGGGCCGGGTACCTCAACGGCATGATCGCCGTATACGATCGCCGATTTGGCGATGGCACGGCACGCGGTCGGTCCCCCGACGTACCGTTCGGGAACGGGGATTGAGCCCGGATCGTGGTGGTTGGCGTTTTGGGGTGGACCGGCGTGAGCCCCGCCCTGGTGTAGAATGGCGCAAATGAGTAGCGAAGTCGCGGCCCCGCCCGTCGCCCCTGTGGCTGTTGAGACCCCGACGCTGGACCTCATCATCGAGGGTCTGGCGTGGCTGGTTCTCGGCATCGTCCCGCTGATGATCAACGTCTTCAACGTCGATGCCTATCGCACCGTCCAGGCGACATACAGCACGATCTTCATCATCTTGATGGCGGCGGCCTGGGGGATCAGCGTCACGCTGACCGGGCGCTGGAGCGAGGTTCGCCGCCTCCCGTTCGTGCCGGCCCTGGCGGGATTCGCCTTGTGGTCGCTCCTCACGTGGGTGTTCACCTCGCCATCCAAGCCGGTGAGCGCCGAGAGCTGGGTCAACCTCGTCCTCTACATGCTCTTCTTCTTCCTGCTCTCGGATCTGGGCGCACGCAGACCCGGTTTGCTCTGGCGGCTGTGCGTTCCGCTTTTCGTCGCTTTCTCGTTCAACGTCGTCACGGGCCTGCTCCAGCACAAGGCGTTCATGTTCCTGGGAATGACGCGGGATGGCAGGTATACGGGCCTGTTCGATCTCTGGCCGATCAAGACGACGGGGGCCATCAACTACTTCGCCGGGCTTCAGGCTCCGTCTCGGCTGTCGTCAGCCGCAGGTACGCTGGGCAACCAGAACGTGCTGGGAGGATATTTTTCCGCCACCATTCCGCTGTTCCTGGTGCTCCCGGTCGTTCTGATCATCGCGTGGCCTCGACTGTCTGGCGCGTTGCTGAGCCGCTACAAGGGCATGCAGGAGGGTACGGCCAATTTCGCGCTCGGGGTGGCCTTGCTCCTCCTGACCGCCAATGCCGTCGCCTCGCTGGCCTGCCTGCTGGCCACGGACACTCGCGGAGCCTGGCTCGGGGTCATCGCAGCCTTCGGACTCGGCGTCCTGGTGGTTCCGGCCTTCTTCAAGGAGCAGCTTTCCCGAGTCTCCCGCCGTACCTGGACGCGCGTGGCCATCGCGGGAGCGATAGCCCTGGTCGTCCTGACGTCTCTGGCTGCCGCGGCCGGGATCACGCCGACAATGCTCCGCAACAAGGTCGCCGACACGTGGACGGTCCAGCAGCGCCTCGTTGCCTGGGAGGTCGCGGCGGTGATGGCCGAGCGCAACCCGATCATGGGCCGCGGCCTGGGCACCTACAAGATCTACTACTTCCGGGATCTGGCTCACCTGTTCGACGGCAAGCCGCACTTCTTCGGCCTGGTCAAGGCCGATACCCGGGTCCCGATCTACATGCACAACCGGTACGTGCAGGCCCACAATGACTTCATCCAGCAGGCCGCCGAAGAGGGGTGGCCCGGGCTCTTCTTCGCCGTGGGAATCCTCGTCGCGTTCTGGCTTTCGATCCCGCGCTACATCTGGCGCAGGCGTCCGCCGCCGACCGAGGGACTGCTCTTGATGGCATCGCTGCTCGGGACGTTCGGTCTGTGCGTGTTCGGGTTGACCAACTTCCCGTTCCACATCGCCGCCTCGTCCACGGCCTGGACCACCATCGCGGCGTTTGCCGGAGCCGCGCTGTGGAGCGAGCGTCGTCCGGCGGTACAGGCCCAGCTGGCCGCAACCCCTCGCATCTCGATGCCACTCGAGGCGCGCTGGGCCCTGTCGGGCGCGATGGGAGTCTTTGCCTTCGCCCTCATCGTGTTCACTTATCTGCCGTACAAGGCCGACATGCTCACCAAGCAGGGCATGGAGCTATACCAGCACGGTCGCGTGGCGGAAGCAGGCCAGGCCCTCCGGCGTGCGATCAAGCTGGATCCTGAGCGCGGGGATGCCCGGCTGGTCCTCGGCATCGTCTATGCCCTGACCGGCGATTTCCCGGCGGCCGAGCACCAGTTCATCCGCTGCCAGACCAGCTACGACGATGTGACGCTCCACTACTACCTTGGCCGCGTCTACGAGGCCGAGCACAAGTGGACCGAGGCACTCAGTGAATACCGGATCGCCCAGTCGTACTTCCCCGAGAGCACGGATATCGGCAAGGTGGTCGCTGCTCGGCTCAAGGCGCTCGAAGCCACTCTCAGCGTGGCGCCGGGTGCCCCGGCTGGCACCGCCGCTGCCCTGGCGTCGGGCTCGGTGACTGCCGCAGCCAGTCCTGCTCAGCCAGCACCGGCCCCGGCCGCCCCGCCTGCATCCCGGTAGCCTACTGCACAGCCGCCCGCAGGAGTCCCGGACGGCTCCCGCTTCGATGCGTTCGAGCCCGAGGAGTCCAGGGGAGGTGCCTGGAATCTCTGGCCAGTGGTTATGCTAGGGGGAACTCTCTGCTCCGGCTGCGCCGGCAGTGACTTGAGAGGGGCCCTTCGCCCCTCTCAAACTCGCCCCCCGCTGCGGGCAAGCTGCTGCGTAGCCCAGCACAGCAGGTG
>JAJYIO010000101.1 GCA_021790035.1 bacterium
CTCGAACTCTCTCCGGCTGAGGGCAAGCTGCTGCGTGAGCTTGGCACTCGAGGTCGCGAGGTTCTCACCGTGATGGCTGCCGTCCGCGAGACGGCGCTCCTTGACGCGGCTAGATGAGCCCCATGACCCGCTCGAGGTCGGACTTGTCGAGTGGCAACGAGAGCCGCTGATGGAGGTGGCCGCCCGGATCCACGACGCTGAGGCCCCCTCGAGGGTCTACCGTAGCCGCCAGACGGGGGGGCGACGTCCCCGGCTCGAGGGTCATTCCGAACTCGGACGCCACGGCGGTCAGCGCGGGCATCGGCACGTTGGCGCCGATGAAGGCCGGGTCGAAGCGTGCCAGGTACTTGCCGAGGACCGGCGGAGTATCTCGCCGCGGATCGACCGAGATGAACAGGAACCGAACGTTGCCGGCCTCGGGCCCCATCTGATCGAAGACGCGCGCCACATCGGCGACACCGGCCGAACCCGTGGCAGATCCGTGAGCGGTTCCGAAGTCCACGAGAAGCCACTTCCCCCGAAAATTTGACAGATGCATCGTCTTGCCGGACTGGACCGTCATGGCGAAGTCTGGCATCGGGGTGGGTGCCAGGAGGACACCAGCCACGCCGGTCGCCAGGATCGCCACGCCGATCGCCGCGGCCACCAGGTTGGCCAGCAACCGGGAGCGCCGAGGCGCAGGCGAGTCGCCAGCTCGAGGGTCGGAGTCGGGGTCGGGAGCGGTGTCATTCATCGGCTCCCTCGATTGTAGCAGCCAGCGGAGGGGACACCGGTCTTCACTCCGCAAGTCCCTGCGGCAGCCGGGGGCTCGAAGGCGAGATCGACCCCGAAGCCGGCGGCGATGGTGGGAGGTGCGGTCGGGATCCCCGTTATCAGACGGCTCGCGGCTTGCGGACCGTCACCAGCACGGCCAGGGCCCGCTCGATCCGGCCGATGGTGCGATTGACGAAGGCCCGGCGCTCGCCAGCGGTCTCTATGGGCGCGATGTCGGCGAAGGTGCCAGCGGGAATCCGGGCGGCGGCTTGCTGCAGTCGCATGCTGGTCGTGCGGGCGAGCTTCTTGGTCAGCTTGAGGGCGGCGCGAGGGTGCTGCTCTTCGAGCCGGGCCAGGCCTTCTCGCGTGAGGGCGAGGCAAACCGTGCGCATGATCGCCATCGCCGCCATGCTGCGATGCGATCCGTCGAACGCGCAGTCCTCTCCGAAGATGCCCCGGCTGCGCACGATGGTATCGTCGGGTGTCGTCTGGTCGTCGTCCCGCGAGGCCATCCGCACCAGGCCGGAGATGACCAGGTAAACGCGATCGGCACGCTCGCCTGCCCGGTAGATGATCTGGCGAGGCGCGAACCGAACCTCCTCGGCGATCGCCGCGATCTTCTTGATCTCCTCGTGGCTGAAGTCGTAGAAGAGCGGCAACTGCTCGAGCAGCTTGGCGGAATCGACCGTCAGTTCGGAACCTTCCGTGGTACGCGTCATAACCAGCATCCTCCCGAGATCCCGTTTCGTCACGTCTTGGAGCGGCTTTATGACGACCGCGGAAGGTTAATGCTGGCGAAATACTGGCCGATCGGAGCTTTCGAATCGGTCAGACCGAACGCTCTCCAGCTGCGGCCAAGCGGCCCGCGCAACGCGAAGTTTACTGGGAGAGGGCCGCATAGGCGCTGGCGACCGAGGTGGAGCCGGACGCCTCGGCCTGGAACTTGGACAGCACATCCGACGGGCTGGTAAGGTCCGGGATACTGGCGGTATCACCCACCGCGGCGTCGAGGGCCGTCTCGAGGGCCGAGATCTTGTCCGACCCGAGCGATGCCAGTTGCGAGGCCGAGAGGGCAGTGTCGTGCAGGATCCCGACGGCGGCCATCGTCGAGACGGTGTCGAGGGTCCGGGTCGACTCGCCGTTCCAGAGCGCCTCCACCGTCACGGTGTTGCCCGAGCCGCCCGAAGCCCCCTGGGTGGCCACGATGAGGAGGGTCTTGCCGCTCGGAACCTTGGAGAGCGAGTAGTTGCCATTGCCGTCGGTCGTGGCCGAGGCGACGCCAACGCTGGCGCCGGTGGTGTCCGTCACCTTGACGGTGCCGCCCGACATCGGCAGCTCGCTCGCGAAGCTCGAGATGCGGTAGATGTCGTTGGAGCCGAGGAAAGCCACGCCATTGGTAAGCTCGGCCTTGACCGTGCCGGTCACCGACACCGAACCGCCGAGGAGACCCATGATCGCGGGGCAGCCCGAGAGCAGGAAGGCCGTGGCGAGGGCGAGGGGCATCCGGCGCATGGTTGGGGTCTCCTCATGGATCGACAGGCTGTGCCTGGGGGCATTGCCTGGCCGGGCAGGGTATCACGAGAGCGTGACGGAAACGGTTTCGTCCGAGAGCTGGTCTCGAGCGCGGCGGGCCTCGAACTCGGCTCCGATTTGCTCGAAGATCTCGACGGCCCTCTGTCGCGCCTGGTTCCGCATCGGTGCGTTCCCTTGGGCGGCAAAGACGTCGGCCAGCTGCATGTAACCATGACCGAGCTCTTGTTGATACCCGGCTTCCTGGAGGATGGCCACGCCCTTGCCCGCCCACGTCAACGCCTCGTCGATCTTCTGGGCCCGCAGATAGAAGCCGGAGATCCGGTGGCACGCGGCACCGATCGTGGCCTTTTCCTGGGTGGCTTCGGCAAGCTCCAGCCCGCGGCGCAAGGCCTGCCACGCCTCGGACTCGCGCCCTACCCGCGTGAGGGCCGTGCCGAGGAGGAGCGAGACCTGGGCCAGGTGGCCCTTGCCCCCCAGTCTTTCCAGGATGGCGAGAGCTTCCGCCAGCCGGGGAATCGCCTCCGCGGGTCTTCCTCGCCGGGTTTCCAGGTCTCCCAGGTTGCCCAGACAGAGCGCGGTGTAAAGCGGATGGCCGATCCGGATCGCGAGTTCGAGGCCCCGGGCGAGACTGGCGCTGGCCGCGTCGTATTCCCCAAGATCCATGTCGAGGCCGCCGACGGTCATCGCGCCGGCGACGATGCGCTGGGGGTCGCCGATCCGCTCGTAGAGCGCCAGAGCCTTTTGCGCGAGGGCGAGGGCATCGCGCCAGCGCCCCATCTCGCTGCCGATCTGGGCCAGGTTGGTGAGGGAGGTGCCGACGCCGTATACGTCCCGGGCGGCTTCGCGGAGGGCCAAGGCCCGGCGGTGGTGGCCTTCAGCGCCCGGGAGATCGCCGGTGCGCCAGGCACAGAGGCCCCACATGCTTTCGATCTTGGCAACCTCGGTGGCATCGAGATCCGGATCCAGGCAGTCGATCGCTTGCTGGCCCAGCAAGATCGCCGTCGGGTAATCCGCCTGGCGGAACGAGCTTGCAGCCAGAAGGCCCAGGGCGATCCCGCGCCCTCGGGAATCGATTGCGGTTTCGAGGGCCCCCTCGAAGGCGGCCCTGGCCGCCGGATAATCCCCGCGCTGCGTGAGAACCGCCCCGATCGCCCGATGCATCGCCGCCCGGTTCTCGCCGGATGCGACCGCGAGGGCCGCCTGGTACGCAGACAGGGCGGCATCGTACTCGCCAAGCGCGGACTCGGCATCGCCCAGAAGCAGCAGGACCTCGGCGCGGTCCGGGCGGTCGTCGCCCCGCGTCTCTGGGGCCTGGCCATCGGCCTCCGGCTCGGCAGTTCGCTCGGCCAGTCGCGAGAGGGCGTCGAGGGCACCCCGGGCCGCCTGGCGGGCCTCGACGTTGGCAAAGCGCTCGGCGGCCTGATGCGCCGACATCACGAAATAGCGAGAGGCCCGCTGGTCGTCCTCGGCCCGCTGGAAGTGCCAGGCGAGCGCGGGAGAGATGACCCGACCATCCGACGACGAACGCTCGAGCAGCAGGCCGACGTGCTCGTGCAGCGCCTTGCGGGTCTTGACGAGCAACCCCTCGTAGACGACCTCCTGGATCAAGGCCTGGTTGAACACGACGTCATCGTCCGCTCCCACGTGCACGAGTTCGGCGGCGACCAGCTCGGCTAGCTTGGCCTCGAGATCGCGATCGTCGAGAATCTCGAGGAGCACCTTCCTGGGCACCCGTCGGCCGACCACGGATGCCACCTGCAGAGTCTGCCGTGCCGCCTGCGGCAGGACATCGACCCGGGCGACGACCGTGCCCTGGATCGTGGCGGGGAGGGCCGCGCCGGCCCGCTGTCGGGCCACCCAGGAGATGCCATCTCGAGTCAGGATGCCTTGTTCGGTGAGGCTGCGCACGATCTCGCAGAGGTAGAAGGGATTGCCTTCGGCACGGGAAAGGGCCTCTTCCACGAGCTCGCGAGCCTTCCCGGTGACGGGGGCCTCGAGCAGCCCCTCGATGACGGCCAGGCCCTCGGCCTCTGCCAGGGGCCCCAGACGGAGCCGCAGGGCGGTGTCGGGAACGTTCAGGGCCGCCTCCCCTTCGGGACGCAGCTGCAGCAAGAAGAAGACCGGAACGCCCCCGGACGTGAAATCCGCGACCGCCGCAGCCAGCCAGTGGGCCGAAGCGGTGTCGAGCCAGTGGAGATCGACCAGGGACAAGACGATACGGGAGCCTCGCGCCCGATGCCCCAAGACGGCGTTGAGCGTGCGGTTGGCGTAGGCTTGCATCTGCTCGGCCGAGAGGGAAGCGAGCTCGGCGTCTTGCAGAGAGCGCCCCAGAAGGTGGCCAAGAGCCTGAGCGGACAGCTCCGGGTCGGCCAGGCCGGCCGCCGCGCATAGACGCGCCAGGGCGGCAGGCTCGAGATCGGCGCCAGCTATCGCGGAAAGAAGCTGAACGACCAGGGCGTTGGGGGTTGATTGCTGGTAAGAGAAACAACGCGCCTTGAGCACTGTCGCGCCGGCACTGGTAGCGCGCTTCTCGAACTCCGCCGCCAGGCGGGACTTGCCGATGCCCGCCTCACCCACGAGCACGGCGAGCTCGGCTGTCTTGCGTTGCGGGCTCTCGAACGCCTGGCCCAACGCCTCCAGCTCCTGCTCGCGCCCGGCGAATGGCGGCCGCTCCTCGCCCTCGGGGATTCGAGCGCGTGGCCCCGCAACCTCGAAGACCTCTACCGGCTCGGTCTTCCCCTTGACCTTGATGGCCTCGAGGGCGGTGAAGAAGAACGTGCGTCGCGCCAGGCGCTGCGTCGCCGCAGAGACCATGATCTCGCCCGGACGACAGTTGGACTCGAGCCGTGAAGCGAGGTTGACCGCATCCCCGAGCACGGTGTAGTCACGCTTCTGCTCGCCGCCCACCGCTCCCGCCACCACTAGACCGGTGTTGATCCCGATCCGGATCCGCAGCTTGATGCCCATCCGCGCCTCGAGATCCGTCGCGAACTCCTTGGCTGCGATCTGCATCTCCCACGCGGCGCTCACCGCCCTCTCGGCATCGTCTTCGTGGGCGATCGGCGCACCGAAGAGGGCCATGATGGCGTCGCCGATGTACTTGTCCACCGTCCCGCCATAGGCGTAGATGGGCCGGGTCAGGACCTTGAAGAACGAGTTCATGATCCCGGTGACCACCTCGGGATCGAGGTTCTCGCTCATGGCGGTGAACCCCGACACGTCGGTGAACAGGACCGTACAGACTCGACGGCCAGCCTCGCTCGTCAGGGAGCTCGTGACGCCAGGCTTCCTGGCCAGCCGCTCGCCGCAATCCGGGCAGAACAGGCTGCCCCCCGGAGGCACGTTGCCGCACCGGCACCGCTCCGACAGGGCGGCGCCGCACTCCAGACAGAATCGAGCGCCAGCAGGGATCTGCGCCCGGCACGCAGGACAAAGCACCCTGCCATTCTACCCTGGTGGTTTTTCTTCGGGGATGACGTCGCCCTTGCACCAGATCGGGGCCCCCTCGGGCCCGCGCTCTGGTTTGCGGTATCATCAAACTCGCTCCTTTGAGTCAGCGTCCCGGATGAGAGTATTTCTAGCCCCTTGAACACGCTTACCTTCAGCGCGATCCTCCTGGCTGGCGGCCTCGGAGCCGGTTTTTTGGGGGCCCTGTCGGGTCTCGGCGGCGGGGTCGTCATCGTCCCCCTGCTCACCATCCTGTTCGGCGTCGACATCCGCTACGCGATCGGGGCGTCGCTGGTGTCGGTCATTGCCACGTCGTCAGGAGCTGCGGCCGCTTACGTCAAGGAAGGCTTCTCCAACATCCGCATCGGGATGTTCCTCGAGGTCGCGACCACCCTCGGGGCCCTTTTCGGTGCGTTCCTGGCCGCCTACATCGCCCCCAACGTGATTGCCATCATCTTCGGGGTCGTCCTCTTGACCTCGGTGTACCTGTCTTTCAAGCAGAAGGGCGACTTCCCGCCTCCCGAGAAGCCAGATCGCATCGCCCAGCATCTCCGGCTGGCCGGCTCTTACCCCGTCGGCGATGGCGAGAGAAGCTACGAGGTCGGTAACGTCACGGCCGGCTTTGGCTTGATGGCGCTGGCCGGGGCGCTATCAGGCCTTCTGGGAATTGGCTCGGGCGCCGTCAAGGTGCTGGCCATGGACCAGGCCATGCGCATCCCTTTCAAGGTCTCGACCACGACCAGCAACTTCATGATCGGGGTGACGGCGGCGGCGAGCGCCGGCATCTACCTGCACCGCGGCTATCTGGATCCCGGACTGGCGATGCCGGTGATGCTGGGCGTACTCGCCGGGTCCATGCTCGGGGCCCGGATGCTCATGCAGGCACGCGTCCGGGTCCTGCGGCTCGTCTTCAACCTGGTGGTACTGGCCCTCGGCATCGAGATGATCCTCAACGGAGCCATGGGGAAGCTGCTATGACCCCGTCAACCAGCCAGCACGAATCCTCGCGTCGCGACGTCAGACTCGAGCAAGTCCTCGGCAACCTCCTTCGCGCCGGGGTCCTGACCGCGGCGGGTTTCGTCGTGGCAGGAGCGATCCTCCTGCTACTGCGGACGGGCGGTGCTCGGGTCCGGGACTACCACCACTTCGTGCCGCCCGAGGCCCAGCTCCGCTCGGTTCCTGGGATCTTCTTCGGCGCGCTGACATTGGACCCCCGATCCCTCATCCAGTTCGGCATGCTCGTGCTCATCGCCACGCCCGTGTTGCGCGTGGCCGCGTCCCTCGTGGGCTTCTTGATCGAACACGATCTGCTCTACGTGGCGATCACGGCCATCGTGCTGGCGATCCTCATCTTCAGCATGGCCGGAGGTCGCGGGCTGTAGAACCGGGCAGGCCTCAGTCCAGCGAGAAGTTGTAGAGCTGGATGAGTCGCTTGTCGACCTCGCCTTCGACCCGAGCTGTCACCTCGATGTAGGGCGCGAGGCCCGAGGCCTTGAGCTTCTGCTTGAGGAGCGCGTCGAGCTGGTAGATGCCGGCCGAGTTGTTCATCGTGACTTCGATGTTGATGGGCTTGGACTCGCCCTTGCGGATATCCACCTTGTCGATCGCCTGCGCAGACACGCTGTGGATGTTGACCATGCCCGCCTCGAACGGGATTCGAGACCGTCCCTGGCTCATGTCCAGAGCATTGGCGACCTTGACGATGCCCGCCTCTGCCGTCAGGCAGCGCTGATCGCCGCCGTGCGAGACGATCGCGTGCAGGGTCTCGCTCAGGACCACGACCCGTTCGGGCAGCTCGTACAGATCGGCCAGGAGCGCGGGCAGGCGCTGGTTTGCGATGAAGACGCTGTAAACTTCGTGATGGTCCCAGTGCACGGACAATCCGACGTCGTGGAACAAGCTGGCCAGGACGACCACCACCTCGGCATCGGCGGGCTCGAGACCGTGGTCTCGCACGATGCCTGGCTGGACCCCGGCCTCGACGAGGAACCGCAGGAGCTTGAGCGCGAGATTGGCCACGATCTTGACGTGGACGTATCCGTGATCGCTGAGGTTCAACCGGTTGACGGCGTTGA
>JAJYIO010000102.1 GCA_021790035.1 bacterium
CCGGGTCGGGGAGTTCGAGGCCCGGACCTTCGATGAACTCTTCGATCGCACTCGTGACCTGCCCTGGGAAGAATTTCTTGTTGAAGACGCCCTGTTCCCGGTCGAGGGCAAGTCGCAAGACTCCCAGCTGTCCAGTGTTCCGGCCTGCCAGGCGGTCGTGAAGAAGGCGGTCGTCGAGGCCATGAGGCGCCGGTACCGACGGGAGCGCTTCGACGAGACCGGGCCGAGATACCGCATCCAGGTGGCCCTCAAGCAGGACATCGCGACCCTGACGCTCGATACCACCGGCATCGGCCTGCACAAGCGCGGCTATCGCAAGCTCGTCTCGGAGGCTCCGTTGCGAGAGACCCTGGCGGCGGCGCTGGTGATGTTGAGCCGCTGGAACCCCGATCGGAGCCTGGTCGACCCCATGTGCGGATCCGGCACCATCCTGATCGAGGCCGGGCTCATCGGACGCAACATCGCACCGGGGCTCTTGCGTGAGTTCGACTCGTCCGCCTGGCCGGTGATCCCGGCGGGAACGTGGGAAGCCGCCCGCGAGGAGGCCGAGGCGGCGATCGACCGTACCGTCGCGATGCGGGGGCTCTTCGGCTCGGACGTCTCGTCGGAGGTGCTGGGCCTGGCCCGCCATCACGCAAGGTTGGCTGGACTCGAGAAGGATCTGAACTTCGAGCGCAAGGCGGTCAGCGAGTTCCGGACGCAGAAGAAGTACGGCTACCTCATCACGAATCCCCCGTACGGAGAGCGCCTGCGCGACCTGGCCCAGGTCGAGTCCCTTTACCGTGAGATGGGTCGCATCTTCGCCAGGCTCGACACATGGTCCTTCTATGTCCTCGCTGCCCACCCCGGTTTCGAGCGACTGTTCGGCCGCGTGGCGAGCAAGAAGCGAAAACTCTACAACGGCAGGATCCGGTGCGACTTCTATCAGTTTTTCGGCCCGAAGCCTCCCCGCCAGGCGGAGCTTGTCGAGCCGGAACCCGTCGACACCCTCGAGGAGTGAGCCGGGTCGCGTACGACCAGAGAGGAGCGAGGCTTTGGAATCTTGCTCCCGAACAAATACGAATCGGGCCGTCAACGCTACCCTGAACTCGTGACCATGCTTTCGCTTCCTGTGGGGAAGCCCCGACCCTGGCTTCCTCCCGCCGCCCTGGCGGGAGCCCAGCTATCGCTCGGGGTTTCGTGGGTATTGCTCGGCATCCTGGCCGCGCGAGGGACGCTCGCCATGTCCTTTGCGGCGCTGGCGTGGGTCCACCTGGTGGCCCTGGGGTGGCTGACCCTGACGGCCCTGGCCGTCCTGTTCCACGTGATCCCGGGCTTCATGGACGTCGAGATTCCAGCGGAGGGCTTCGCCCGCGGCATGCTCTGGGTCTTCATTGGCGGCCTGGCGGTCATGGTGGCTGGCTTCTGGAGCTCGGAGCCGACGTGGATTGCCTGTGGCGGCGTCGGGTTGACCACGGGGCTGCTGGGTACCGGAGTGCCGCTGGCCGTCGCGGTCGCATCGGGGGCGGTTGCCCAGAGCAGAGCGCGGGCCCGGCAAGGCGGCAAGAAGAAGCGGAGTCCTGCGGCGCCGTTCGTCCTGGCTTTTGCCACGGTTTTCATCGCCCTCCTCCTGGCAGCGGGAATCGGCCTGGCCATGGCTGGCGGCCTGGCGAGCTGGTGGCCGTCGGCGGCCCTGGCGCTGGCCGCGGTCCACGCCCACCTCGCCGTCGGCGGCTGGTTGACTCTCCTCGTGATGGGCGTCTCGATGCGGACCCTGGTGCGCATCACCGGCGTCCGGCGTAGCCGGCCGGTCTTCCACGTTGCGGCGTCGGCGGGCTTTCTCTTCGGCATCGCGGTCCTGGTCATGGGGCTGGCGATCGGCGTGAGGGTCCTGGCCATCGTGGGCGCCGTGGTGTCGGCCCTGTCGCTGATCGTTTTCGTCTACGACGCCGGCATGATGCTCCTGGCTTCGCGCGATCCCCACCGCGTCGTCCGGGCCTTTCTGGGCAGCTCTCTCGGCTACCTCCTCGTGACCTTGGTGCTGGGGCTCTTGGTGCTTGGCGGTCGAGCCGATCTCGAGCCCGCGTACGTCTACGTCGCCTTGGTCGGCTGGCTGGGGCAGATGGTGGTCGGGCACCTGCACCACATCGGGATCCGGTTCCTCCTCACGCAGGTCCGCGGGGAGAACGACGAGACGGAGCCCGTGGCGGTGCTCTCGGCGCCGCTGTCCTGGGCGACCTGGGCCAGCGCGCAGGCCGGCATCCTCCTCGGGACTGCGGGCCTTGCTCTCGCCCTGGCCCCGTTGGTCGAGATCGCCGCCGCGTGCGGGTTCGTCAGCTGGTTGATGCAGGTGGCCAACGCGATGCGGGTCGTCCGCGAGACGGCCGGCGTCAGAGCGGAACCTTCGATCCTCCCTCGCAAGCTCGGGCAGTGACTCGAGGGAACCCGCCGGTTCCCTCGAACTCTCTCCGGCTGCGGGCAAGCTGCTACGTGAGCCTGTCTCTACCGGTGGCGGAGATTCGACTGGTCGGGTGCTATCCGCGGGAAGGGTCGCAAGCTCGGGCAGTGACTCGAGGGAACCCGCCGGTTCCCTCGAACTCTCTCCGGCTGCGGGCAAGCTGCTGCGTAGCTTGGCTCGTGAGATGGACGGTTTCGACTCTGAAGGATGCCGTCCGCGAGACGGCTGGCGTCAGGCCGGAAGTCGTCTCACGGGCTAGCGGCCCGGCGGGGGATCGAATCGGATTCGCACCAGGTGGGGCCAGTACAGGTCCGGCCTCCGAGCGATCACCGATGGCGCGGCGTTCGTGTTGTAGGTGGCGAAGATCTCGCGCCCGTCGCCGCGATCGAGTTCGAGGTGCTGCTTGCCGCCGTAGCACATGGCCTCCGGGTCTCTTGTCGGCTGACAGGAGCAAACCTCTCGAGGCGCGGTCCAGGGCCCCTGTGGCTCGGGCGCGAATCGCACGCGGACGGTCTTTGCCGAGCCGACGTCGATCATCAAGAAAAGCCCCAGGTAGTCGTCCCAGCGGACACTGGCCTCGGCTCCGCTGTCCGGCAGCGGTCGGGCCCCTTGCCAGTCATGCGCCCAGCGGTTACCCCCTGCCCAGTAGCGGTAGGCCTTGACGGCGCCTACCTGCGCAGGCCGGACGCGCGCCAGGTAGGTCGGTCGACCCGGTGCGTACACGTAGAGCCAGCCGCCGTGTTCGAGCGCGCTGCCACCGAAGGGCGGAGCGCCTTGCCTCCACATGAGCGGTCCCGGAACATAGTGGCTGGCATCCGTGCCCGACGCCCGGGCCAGCCCCGAGCCCAGCACCTTGAAATCCAGCGCCCCGTCTCCGGTCCGGGCGATCGCCACGTAGTAGAGCCCGAGCTGACCGCGGCTCCGAACCCAGTCGAGGGGCCACAGTCGCTCGCGGGCGGGGGCGGGCGCCAGCAGGGCTTGCGGCCTGCTGCCGCCGACGAACTGCGCATGCGCGAAACCGTCTCGCCAGTCCTGGTCTTCGACCAGAGCCTCGGTGCTCGAAGGCATGCGTGCGATGGCACGGTCTCCCGACGCCGTCCAGGATCCGATCAGCGTATCGCCGAAGACCCACAGAGCTCGGTGTCGCCCAACGGGCGTCGAGAAGGCGCCGTCGAGGCCAAGGACCGCAGGGCTGGCTCGCCGGAAGAGGGGCCCGAGATCGACCGCCCGGAACGAGATCGTCCGGAAGGAGACCGTGGCATCGGTGCTCGGGCGGGCGGTCCGGATGAGCTCGCCGCGGTCCGGTACGAACCTGCGCTCGGCCTCTCGTGCCACCGCACGCAGGACGGACGGAGTCTCGATCCGGGTCGCCCACAGCGTGACCCAGCTGGGCACCACGGGCAGGCCGGGATCGATCCGCACGCCGTACCGCAGGATCGTGCCCCGTCCGTATGGGCGGAGCTGCCACTCCCCGACGAGACGCCGGATCGTCCCGGCCACGCGGTGCCAGCGGATCGTCCAGTGGGGTCGGTCCTCGATCACGGCGTTGCAAACCCAGCGCTCGGGAAAGGGCCACGGATATCTCACCACGGTGCAATGCTCGAGACTGCCGTCGAGGACCTGGATCGAGCTGCGTTCGATCCCAGGAAAAAGCCTGGGGTAGCTGGTGTAGTCCGTGAGGACCGCCCAGACGACCCTCGCGGGGGCCTGGATCCAGGTCTGCGCCTGCACCGTGCGGAGGGTCCCGGCGCCCCGCACCTGGACCGTCACCGCGCCCCGTTGCTCGCGGGCCACCTGGGCCGCCGAAGGCTCGAAGCCCGCCAGTAGCCCACGGGTTTCGGGGACCCGGGCGGGCGCCCCGAGGCCGTTCGTCGTGCCCGCGACGATGATCAGGACCAGCGCCGCGAGAGCCAGGACGCGAAAGCGACGCATCAGGCGGCCAAAGCCCGCCGTCTCATTTTCTGGTCTCAAGAGGCCAACAGCGAGCCGTGACCCACCAACGGCACGCCGAGAAACGCGCGAGCAGGCATGCGGTTCTCCCTTCCTGTCCACGCATACCCCTCTTGGCCGGCCGAGTTACCTCCCTTGGTCCGCGCTGCCCCCGAGACTTCCAGACCAGGTCGCCGAGGCGCGGTCGACTCCGAAGTAGATGAGGTAACCGAGGTAACTTCCCGCGATCAAGTCCCCGAGGAAGTGATATTCGGTCACGAGGAGCGCGACGGCCAGCCCGAGCCAGCCAGCCAGGACCACCGGCCTCAGTCTTGGAGAATAGTTCCACATAGCCAGGAAAAGGGGCGTGAACACCAGCATGTGCCCGGAAGGAAATCCCTGAAAATTCACCCCACCGTGGAACCAGTGGAAGGAATAGGTTTCGGGGTGAACCAACCACGTTCTCGTGTCCACCCTGCCGAAGATCCACTTGAGCACGCCCTTGGCCACGAAGGCGATCGGCAGGGCGGTGCCGAGGACCCGGAAAAGGCGGGTGCGGCGGTCCGATGTCCCCTTCTGGACCAGGAGGAAATAGCCCGCCCAGGATGCCGAGCAAACGGCGATCACCGTCGCCAGGAGCAGATCGGGAAGGGAGGCGACGGTGTGGCTGAACAGGAAGGCCCGTCCGGTGCGAAGCAAAATGAACTCGGCCACCTGAACATCCAGGCCGACAACGCACAGGGCCGTCAAGACGATCACCACGACCGTGCCGTACAAGAGCTTGTTCAGGAGGGTCTCTATCCGCGAACGATGGGCTACCCGCGAAAAGGCGCTGGCCCTGGCTTGTATTATACTTCCCGTATAGCCGATCGACCTCGACCAAGTAATCGACATGAAAACACGTTCCGGTGCGCGCTGCAACTCGCAGAAGCCGTCGTGACGGGATCCGTCGATCGGCTCTCGGAGCGACCCAGATCGATCTCGGCCTCGTGACTGTGGGACGGGTGCACGGCCTGCCAGGCGGTGCCGGTCGGGGGGCGTCTGCCTGGAGCTGCGGCATCGGCTGGCCAGCGCACGCCACGAAGCAGTGCGTGGACGGCCGCCTGATCCGACGGAAAGAGAGACAGTGAACGCCACGGCGGCCGCGACGGCCCGAACCCGCCCCTCTCGAAGGCCCTTCGAGGGTTTGATCACCGATCAGAACTACATGTGGTGGGCTTCGATTCCCATCATGCTGGGGATGTTCCTGGTGGTCATGGATGCCACCATCGTGAACGTCGCGCTACCGCACATCCTGGCCGCATTCGGCGGGAGCGTGGAAGACCTGGAATGGGTGTCGACGGGTTACATGTTGTCTGCGGCCGTCATGATGCCGACGACCGGATTTCTGGGCGACCGATTCGGCCGCAAGCGTCTTTATTCGATCGCCACCGTGCTGTTCACCGTCCTGTCCGGATTCTGCGGTCTGGCCTGGAATCTCGGCAGCTTGGTGCTCTTTCGCGTCCTGCAAGGGGTCGTGGGGGGCGCCATCCAACCCCTGGGGCAGTCGCTGCTGTACGAGGCCTTCCCGCGGGAGCGTCGTGGCGTGGCCATGGCCATCATTGGCTTCGGCGCCATGATGGCTCCGGCCCTCGGTCCGACGCTGGGCGGATACCTGGTCGACAACCTCAGCTGGCGATCGATCTTTTACATCAACCTGCCGGTGGGCATCCTGGCCTCGTTCCTGTCGCTGGCCATCTTGCGGGAGTCGCCCATGCGCAAGGCCTCTTTCGACTTCTGGGGATTCCTGCTGATGGCCACCTTCCTTCCCACCCTCCTGCTCGCCATCAGCCAGGGCAACTCCAAGGGTTGGCATTCCTTCTTCATCATCGGGCTATTCGCCGTTTCGGCGGTCGCCTTCGGCGCCTTCTTGATCGTGGTTCTGTGGCGCCAGGAGCCCATCGTCGATCTCTCGATCTTCGCCAACGTCACCTACGCCGCCGGGACGATCTCCGGGGTGGTGCTCGGCATCGGCCTGTTCGGCGCGACCTTTCTGTTGCCCCTGTTCCTGCAGAACATACAAGGCCTGACCGCCTTCCAGACCGGCCTCTTGATGCTGCCCCAAGGAGCCGTGATGGGTCTGGTCATGCCCATCTCCGGGGCCTTGATCCAGCGCATCGAGGCTCGGATCCAGCTGGGCATCGGGATGGCGCTGCTGAGCGGCAGCATGTTCTTGCAAGCGCACCTGAACGTGGCCACCCCGCCGGCTCTCATCATCTTGTGGACGATCATCGGGGGAACCGGCCGGGCGCTGGCGTTTCCGGCCATGAACGTGACCAGTCTGTCGGCGGTCCCGATCCGGAAGATCGGGCAGGCCACCGGACTCTACAACGTGACACGACAGGTGGGCGGCGCGTTCGGTGTCGCGATCGTGGGCACGGTCTTGATCCAGAGGCAGATCTTCCACCAGTGCATACTGGGCCAGGCCATGGCGATCACGGACAATGTCCATGGCTTCCTGGCCCACGCATCCCAGCTCCTCATCACCGGAGGCGCGAGTCCCTATACCGCCCATCTCCAGGCTGCCATGGCTCTGGGTCAACTGGCTGCCAAGCAAGCCAGCGTGTGGGCCTTCCAGGACTCGTTTCGCGTTGCCGGGATGGTCTCGATCCTGGGAATCATTCCGGCCTTCTTCATGAAGCCTCGCAACAGCGATCCGCAAGAGGATCAGCTTGAAGCCTTGGCCGTGGAATAGGATCCCGGGGGGGGCGCGCCTGGCCGGATCCGCTTTCGAGCGGCTTCTAGAAATCCTCGGCCAGGACGAGGGTGCCTCGAATCTCGTTCGCCCCCCCGAAAAGGAGGCCGCCGAACACCGCGGTGTGGCCCAAGGCGCCTTTGACCGACGCGCCGCCGAAGAGCTGGCCCGCGTACATCGGGTCGAGCTCGGTCTCCCCGTACACGACCTGGATGCCCGGCTCGAACGCCTTGGTCACCTGGTATCCCAGTCCCCAGGACGCCCCGAACCCGGGACTCCCCGTCGCGAAGTCTTTTGCGAGGTCGATGTTGCCGTCCGTGACGAACCTGCAGAACTTCTTCTCGAGCACCAGGATCCCCTGCAGGGCCATCGGAGAAACCCCGTCCATGGGTCTATCGAGTTCCACGACGAGGCCGGTGTCGACTGGCCACTGGCCCGGCTCGGCGAAGCGCGCCGAGCCCTCGAGACTCATCGAATCGAGTCCCGTCGCCTGTATGACGTTGGCCTTGACCCCGAGGCTCAGGTGATCCGTGACGCCGTACTCGAGCTCGGCCCTGCCCCCGGGGGCGCCATCGAAGTCCCCCTGGAGCTCGACTCCGAAGCCCCCGGCGTCGTGCGTGCCGTAACCGTAGGTGTAGGCGAAGTTCGGACCTTGAGCCAGCGCCGGAGATGCGGCGACCGGAACGAGCGCGACTGCTGCCG
>JAJYIO010000103.1 GCA_021790035.1 bacterium
GCGCAGACGGTGGGTAACTCATCTTGGCTCCTTGCTCGGGTCGGAGAAGCTGGCCAGGTGCGCGTCCTCCGGGACGTCGCGATCGGCCGGCACGACCTGCTCGGCTTCGGGCAGCGTGATCTGGCGCATGGGAACGAAGCGATAAACGATCAGCGCCCGGATCGCCGCGAACCCGTCCCGCCACGTGATCTTCTTGCCCTCGTGAAACTGCCGACCATTGTAGCTGATGGGGAGTTCGAGGATCCGGTGCCCGAGGCGGAGAACCTTGGCCGTGATCTCGGGTTCGAAGTCGAAGCGATCGGAGACGATCCGGATACGGGTCGGAATGTCGGCACGGAAGACCTTGTAGCAGGTCTCCATGTCGGTGAGGTGGCAGCCGTAGAGCAGGTTGGTGGTGACCGTCAGGAGCCGGTTGCCCAGCCAGTGCAGCAGGTTCATCTCGTGGGGATTGCCCAGGAACCGGGAGCCGTAGACGACGCTCGCCGAGCCGTTCACAAGCGGCTCGAGAAGCGGCAGGTACTCCGTCGGGTCGTACTCGAGATCGGCATCCTGCACCACGACGAAATCCCCGCGGACATGGCGCAGGCCGGTCCGGATCGCCGCCCCCTTGCCCTGATTCTGCGCGTGGAACACGACCTCGGTATCCGGAACGTCGCGCTGGCGATCGAGGAGCGGACGCGTTCCGTCCTCGGAGCCGTCATCCACCAGGATGATCTGCTTGTCGAGCGGCACCGCGCGGACTCGCCGCAGGATCTCCTCGATCGTGTTCACCTCATTGAACACGGGGATGATGATGGACAGTCGCATCAGGAGCGGCGTCTTTCCCCTGACGAGCGATCCGGATCGTCCCGCCGCGCTCCCTGGCCCAGGGAGGTCTCTCGCGGCCAATCCGCCATCGTCAGCAGCCCAGACACGCGCCCATCATAAGCGACAGCGGCCATCTCGCCCAGCTTCAGGCCCGCACCCGCGACGGTGCCGACGCCGCGACGCCGAGTTCCTCGTTGAGGATGTACAGGGGACGCTCCTTGACCTCGTCGTAGATCCGGCCGACGTACTCGCCGATGAGACCGATCGTGATCAACTGGACCCCGCCGAGGAACAGGACGGCGGTCATGACCGACGCCCAGCCGGGTTCGAGGGGCTGGCGGCCGATGAGCTTCTGGAACAGGACCCAGCAGATCACCAGGAACGAGAGGCCTGACACCGCGAACCCGAGGTACGTGGCCATCTGCAGGGGCAAAAACGAAAAACTCGTGATGCCGTCGAAGGCGAACTTGAGCATCTTCTTGAGGGGATACTTGGTCTCTCCCGCCATCCGCTCGTGCCGGACGTAGGGCACGCCGACCTGCCGGAACCCGACCCAGCTGACCAGTCCGCGGACGAAGCGGTGCTTCTCCCGGATCGTTCCGAGAGCATCGACCACCTGGCGATCCATGAGCCTGAAATCGCCCGTGTCCACCGGGATGTCGACGTTGGTGATGCGACGGATCAGTCGATAGAACAAGGAGGCCGTGGCCTTCTTGAAGAACGTCTCGCCCTCCCGCCTGGCACGCACCGCGTAGACCACCTGGTAACCCTCGCGCCAGCGGGCGACGAGTTCGGGAATGACCTCGGGCGGGTCCTGGAGGTCGGCGTCGATGATGACCACGGCCTGGCCGCGGGCATGGTCCATCCCCGCGGTGATGGCGATCTGATGGCCGAAGTTGCGGGCGAAATCCAGCACGCGCACGTGCGGATCCCTACCCACCATCTCGCGCATCCCGGCCAGCGACCCATCCCGGCTGCCGTCATTGATGAACAGGAGCTCGTAGGGCTCGCCCAGGCTGTTCATCACGGCGGTCAGACGGCGATGCAGCTCGCCGATGATGGCTTCCTCGTTGAAGACCGGGATGATGACCGAAAAAACGACATCCATCTCAGGGGCTCATCGTAGCACGCTCGTACAGCTTCACGGTCTCCCGGGCGACATCCGTCCAGGTGCGCTCGGCCGCGCGAACCCGCCCGCGCTCCACCAGGTCGGCCCGCAGATCCGGATCCCCCAGAACCCTCTCGAGTGCGATCGCCAGCGCCCCGGGATCGTCCGGATCGAACAGCAACGCAGCGCCCCCCGCCGCCTCTGGGATGGCCGAGGCGCTGGATGCCACGACCGGCGCTCCGCACGCCATGGCCTCGAGGACCGGCAAGCCGAATCCCTCGTATCGCGAGGGAAAGACGAAGACGCCACAGGTCCCGTAGAGCGTCGCTAGCTGGACATCCGAGACCTCCGTCAGGACCTGTACGGCGTGGGGATGATCGGCCAGCGCCCGGTCCAGCTCCTCGCCGCGCCACCGCCGGTGGCCGACCAGCACGAGCGGCGGTGGCGCGTCCATCCGAGCGTGGGCGCCAAGGAGCGTCACGAGATTCTTGCGCGGCTCGAGGCTGCCGACGGCCAGGATGAAGGCCGGCGGCACAGGGGGCACTTCAGGAAGCGGGTCGCTTGTCGCAGGCGTCGCGAGCGACCGTGCCGCGTGCAAGACCGCGTGGATCTTGGCAGCGGCATGCGGGAACTCGCTCGCGACCTCCCGAGCCGTGAATTCCGAGACCGCGAGGACGACGCGGGCCCGGTGCAACCCGAGGCCCAGCGCCCCCTGCGTCCACCGCGTCCAGCGCCTCTGGGTGGCCGGATGGCGGAGCGCCACGATGTCGTGCACCGTCAGCACGACCGGCTTCAGGGTCAGCAAGGGAGCGAAGAAGCTTCCCGTGCTGTGGTAAACGTCGGCGAGTCGGCCCGCGGTGACGGCTGCCCAGGCGTGCCAGAGCGGTCCGTCGGGTCCACTATGATGAGGAAACCCGGGGAGCCGATCCCAGGCCGTGTGGCGATCGCCGAGCATCAAGACCTCGACTCGACCCGCCTGGCCTGCGTCGGCTCCGAGCCACCCCGCCAGCCCCTCGGCGAGGGCGAGGGTATAGTTGCCGATCCCCTCCCGCCGGTCGCTGACGGCGCGCACATCCAGGGCGACGCGCAGCGACGCTCGCCGAGAGGCCCCCGGGCGGCCCTCGGGCGCCACGACCGGCTCGCCCGCCGTGCTCAACCTCCCAGCGCCTCGAGATAGACCTCGCGGGTCAGGTCGGCGGTCCGGCGCCAGGAGAACCCGGCGGCGCGCTCTCGCCCCCGGCGCGACAGATCCTCTGCGACCCCCGGCTCGAACAGAATCTGCCGGATCGCCCCAGCCAGCGCCCTCTCGTCCTGGGGATCCACCAGGAGACCGGCGTCGCCCACGACCTCGGGCAGGCTGCCGCCGGTAGAGGCCACGACGGGCGCTCCACAGGCCATGGCCTCGAGGACGGGCAGGCCGAAGCCCTCGAAGTGCGAGGGATAGGCGAAGCATGCGGCCTGCCGGTAGAGGCTCCCGAGCTCGGCCCGGCTCACGTTCCCGAGGATGAGGACGCGACGATCGCCGCTGGCCGCCGCCCGCACCTCGGCCGCGCCCCAGGCCTCCGGGCCGGCCAGCACGAGCAGGTAGTCGCCCTCCCGGCCATCGATCGCCCCGGCGCCGCGTGCACCCTCGCGGCCGAAAGCCCATCGCGTGCCGTCTCCCCCGACCGCGGCGCCAAAGGCGCGGATGAGGCGGACCAGATTCTTGCGCGGCTCGAGGGCTCCGACGTGGAGAACGTACGGCCGATCGATGCCCAGGCGCGCCAGGATGGCCTGGTCGCCAGCCGCCGGCGCCGGGTTTGCACCTGGGTCCGGACGCTCCCCGGGTGCGCGTGGAGAGTCCTCGGCCAACCCGGGGAATTCCTCAGCTGCGAGCGGAATGACCCGGACGCGGTGGGCCGGTAGCCCGAGCAGCGCCACCAGATCCGCCGCCGTGGCCTCTGAGTCCGCGATCGTGAGCCGCGCCTGATGGACCGCTCTTGCCAGCTTGGCGGCGCGCTCGCGCACCGCCGCGGTATGCCACCGCGGAAAGCGCAGGGCGGTGAGGTCGTGCACGGTCACGACGGCCGGAAGATCCGAGCGGGGCACGAAGTAGTTGGGCCCGTGCACCAGGTCGGCCCGCGGCAGCCTCGCGACCCACTCGAAACCCGGGAGCAGGCCGGCGATCGGCCGGATCCGATGAGCCAGGCGCCACGCCAGCGGCGGGACGATCGGTCGGTCTTCCAGGCCGGGCGGCAGTTCGAGCCGTACGCGATCGAGGCCCCGCACCGCGCCGAACACCGGAATCACGCGAACGCCCTCGAGGTGGCACAGGAGGTTGCGGGTGTACGTGGCGATGCCACCGGTCCCGACCAGCGGCTGGACGTCCATCGCGACGGCCGGCTCCGGACCGCCCTCTCTTGCCATGGTGCCATTGTGCCAGACCCATGGCCCACCGGGTGATCCGCCCGAGGCGCCCGCCGCTGGACGGGAGGGCCTAGATGGGCTATCCTCGTCGCTCCGGGCCCTTGCGGAGCTGGCATGCCGTGTGGCGTCCTGCGGCGGGCCGGCCCCGAATTTTTTCGCGCCTCATCTCGAATCTAGCAAAGAGGAACCAATGAGTCCCCCACCGGCTGCGCCGACACTCTCGAATGAAACGCCACCTGCCGAGCGGGGCCACGCAGCAGCTTGCCCGCAGCGGGGGGCGAGTTTGAGAGGGGCGAAGGGCCCCTCTCAAGCCACTGCCGGCGCAGCCGGAGAAGAGAGTTTCCAATGAGCAAGCGTGCGCTCATCACGGGCATCACCGGCCAGGACGGCTCCTACCTCGCCGAGTTCCTCCTGACCAAGGGCTATGACGTGTACGGGATGACCCGTCGGTCGAGCACGGTCACCTTCGATCGCATCGAGCATCTGGTCGATCGCATCCACCTGCTGCAGGGCGACCTCCTCGACCAGGCGTCGCTGGTCAGCGCCGTCGCGGCGGCCGATCCCGACGAGGTCTACAACCTGGCGGCACAGAGCTTCGTGCCGGCGAGCTGGGGCCAGCCGGTGCTGACGGGCGAGTTCACCGCCCTTGGCGTCACCCGCTTGCTCGAGGCGATCCGCCAGGTCAAGCCCGCAGCTCGCTTCTACCAGGCCTCGAGCTCCGAGATGTTCGGCAAGGTGCAAGCGGTGCCGCAGAGGGAGGACACGCCCTTCTACCCGCGGAGCCCATACGGCGTGGCCAAGGTCTACGGCCATTACGCCACCGTCAACTACCGCGAGTCGTACGACCTCTTCGCCTGCTCTGGCATCCTGTTCAACCACGAGAGCCCGCGGCGCGGCCTCGAGTTCGTCACCCGCAAGGTGACCGACGGCGTCGCGCGCATCAAGGCGGGCCTGGCGTCGGAGCTGCGGATGGGCAACCTCGACGCCAAGCGCGACTGGGGCTTTGCCGGCGACTACGTCGAGGCCATGTGGGCGATGCTGCAGCAAGACGCCCCTGGCGATTACGTGGTGGCGACCGGCGAGACCCACTCCGTGCAGGAGCTGGTGCAGATCGCCTTCGAGCGCGTGGGCCTCGACTGGCAGCGCCACGTGGTCACGGACCCGCGGTTCATCCGCCCGGCCGAGGTCGACCTCTTGATCGGCGATCCCGCCAAGGCCGAGAGCGCGCTGGGCTGGAAGCCGCGAGTGACCTTCCGCCAGCTCATCGAGATGATGGTCGACGCGGATCTCGAACGGATCGAACGGCATGCCGCGCAGCGGCCTGCGGCCACGCTGGCCTGAGGGGCTGACAGCATTCAGACGGCGGGTGATGGCGAGGCCGACCGTTGGCTCCGCACTTCTGGCGCAACAGACGCGGACAGAGCCTCCCGGGCTCTTTTGCGTCGCCGCGTGAACGGGGCGAACAGTACCAGGACCAGCACGAGCAGCGCGCCGGCGCCGGAAGCGCCCAAACCCCACAGGAACGCCAGCGGCTCGAACCTCAAGACGACGAGATGGCGCCCCCCGGGAATCTCGACACCCTGCAGCGCATAGTCGACCCGGAGAATCGGCGCCGCCCGGCCGTCGACGAAGGCACGCCATCCCGGGTAGGCCACCTCGCTGATAACGACCATGGCACGCCCGGTCGCCCGAGCGACCAGGGCGATCGTCCCCTTGCGAAGCGACTCGAGGCGCACACTGGCCGATGCCCGAGAGTCGAGGGCGGGGAAAACTGCCCGCGGCGAAACCAGGGCCGTGCGCCGTGGCTCGAAAGGCACTCCCCCCAACGTCCCCCGATGAATCGCTCGAAGTGCATCGGGATCGTGGACCCGCCAAGCGGAGGTGACCGTCCAGGCCATGGGGAGGCGCAGCCGGTTCTCGAAGAAACGCACGCCGTTCTGCTCGCCGGTCAGCACCCATTGGCGGGAATCCATGTCTGAAAGCGGGCCGACAGGAGAACTCCTGCGGTCGGCGGTGTCGAACAAGGTCAGCCGGTCGAGGCCGACACTCAGCGCACCCAAACCCTCGAACACGACTCGTACCTTGACCACATCGCATGGCCGGAAGGCAAGGCGCGCCAGGTACGAATGGCCCTGGAACGTCTTGCCGCCGGGTCCGACCACAGGCCAGCTACGGAAGATCCGGGCGCGGCTGTGCAACACCACCGGACGCACATCGGGACTGTCCCAGGCCCACTCGCTGAGGTCCCTCCCGGCTCTAAGTGGCACCCACTGCCAGGTCCGACCATCGAAGATCCCGACCTGCGCGACAGCTTTGCCCTCGGGCACTCCCGTGGAAAAACTCAGGTTTCCCACCAGATAGACGGCATCGCACCTCTGCGGCGGATCCACGTCGTACGTCATGCTGGGATGCCGAGCCGACAGGCCGTGTGGCACGCCGGGCGCCGCGAAACGCAACCCTCCGACCGTCACGGAGGGGACCGCATTCAGGATGGCCGTCTTTACGTCCAGCAGATCAAAGGCCTTGTCGTCGATCGCCATGACGGCAGGATCGAAGCTCCCGTCCGGCCGGACGCCCGTCATGTCGGCATAGCGCCGAAGAACCAGCGGATTGTATCCGCCTGCAGTGGCAAGGCCGAGTTGCTCCGAGCGATTGCCCTGCACTTCTGGCAACGCGGAGGCATTGCCATCGATCGCCACGAAACGGCTCGTCGGTACCTCGGCCTGGCCTGTCGCTCCCAGGGCCGACGCACGGGGCGGATTCCACCTCCAGTTGAAGAACCATCCGAAGCTTCCCTGATCCGCCAGCAAGACGCCCAGAAGGACAGCCGACGCCAGGGTCTTTCGCCTCGATCGCGCCAGGTACGCGACCGCGATGCCGACCGCCGGGGCCAGCACCAGGGGAACGCCCAGCGCGGGGTTGTGCAAGGGGTTGGACGACCACGCAGCTGCCGCATCGGCGGCTCTGGCGGCAAGAACATGCCTCTTGGCGACGATCAGCCCGTACGCCAGCGCTGCAACCAGCAAAGGAGCGCCCGCAAGCCAGAGCGCCTGTCCCGCCGGCCACCTGCGGCCGGTCAGGCTGGCGATCGCGAGGCCGCTAAGAATAGCCGCGGCAAGGGACAGTTCGAACGCATGGCGGGCCGATGCGCGGAAGAGATGAAAGCCCGGGAGATGAAAGGCCACCCACCCCATGGGCGTAGCTGGGCCCCACATCAACAACACCGCGACAAGACCGGTCAGGAGCCAGAACCAGACTCGCCGATCGAGAGCCGGTTGGCTCCACAGCCAGGCACCGACGAGAACCAAGGGCGTCCACCCGAGGTAGCAGGACATCTCCGCGAGGTTCCACGCTCCGAAGTACGGCTGGGAGTAGGGGGCCAGCGGAGTCCCGCCGAACAGGTAAGGGAAAAGGAATGTCGGTTTCTGCCACAGGGGAGGGGCGAACTGGGAAAGGGC
>JAJYIO010000104.1 GCA_021790035.1 bacterium
CCGATCTTCCAGCGGGAACGTGTATGTCGCCGATACGGGAAACAACCGTATCCGCAAGATCAGCCCGCTGGGCGTGGTGACGACGGTGGCGGGAAGTGGTTCGGGCGCGTCCGACGGGGTGGGGACGGCCGCGACATTCAATCAACCACACGGGATAGCGGTCGATGCGAGCGGCAACCTGTACGTCGCGGACACCAACAACTGCCGCATCCGGAAGATCACCCCAGCTGGCGTCGTCACGACGCTGGCCGGGAGCACGCAGGGCTTTGCCGACGGTACCGGTTCGGCGGCGCAATTCTCGCTCCCCGCCGCCATCGCGGTGGGCGTCAGCGGCATCCTCTACATCGGGGACGATTTCAACAACCGGATCCGGGAGGTGAGTCCCGCGGGGATCGTCACCACCCTCGCCGGGGAGTACGAGGGATACGCGAACGGAACGGGCTCGGATGCCGAGTTCGACCGGCCCCAAGGCGTCGCCGTGGATGGCGCGGGAAACGTCTTCGTCGCCGACATCGATAACAACACCATTCGCATCGTGACCCCCGACGGCGGGGTCACGACCCTGGCCGGAGATGGAATGAACGGCGAGGTCGACGGTACCGGCTCGGCGGCCGAGTTCTCCGGTCCCAGCGGCGTCGCGGTGGACGCCAGCGGCAGCTTGTACGTTTGCGATTTCTACGGCGATCGGGTCCGGAAGCTCCAGTAACCCCGCCGCTACAGCGGCGCCCCGACGTCGCTCAGGGTGCCGCTCGGTTCGCCGGTCAGCGCATGCTCCGTGGCCTCCTGGATCGCGCTGCGACCGACGATCTGGTAGAGCGCCGGAATGACGAGGAGCGTCAGGATCGTCGAGGTCACCATTCCACCGAGGACCACAGTAGCCAGGGGTCGCTCGATCTCCCGGCCGGCCCCACCCAGCATCGCCAGCGGCAGCATGCCCAGCGTCGCGGCCAGGGCGGTCATGAGCACAGGGCTCAGCCGGTCGAGGGATCCTCGGCGCAAGACGTCGATCAGAGACTTCCCCTCGCTGGCCAGTCGGTTGTAATGGCACACGAGCAAGATGCCATTTCTCGTCGAGATGCCGAACAGCGTGATGAACCCGATCATGCTGGCCACGCTCATCACCCCTCCCGTGAAGAGGATGGCCAGTACGCCCCCGACCATGGCCAGCGGCAGGTTCAAGATCACCAGAAGGGCCGATCGCCAGGATCGGAACGCCATCCACAGCAACCCGAAGACGCCGAGGAGCGCCAGGGTGCCGAACAGCTGAAGCTGGTGGGTAGCCTCCTGCATGTTCCTGAACTGGCCGCCGTAGACCACGAAATAGCCACGCGGCAGCTTGACCGTGGCGGCAACCTGATGCTGGATATCGGCCATGGCGCTGCCGAGATCCCGGCCCGAAACGTTGGCCTGCACCACGATCCGGCGAGAGACGTTCTCGCGGTAGATCGTCGTCGGGCCCGAGACGAAGCTGATCTTGGCCACGCTGGAAAGCGGGATCCTCCCACCTGCCGGGGTGTCGATGAGCGTGCGGGCGATCGTCCCTGGACTCGCGCGCGATGCCTCGTCTGACCACAGCACGAGGTCGAACGTCTGCCCCTGGTTGACCACCTGCGACACGACCGTGCCGTTGAACAAGGTCTGCACGTCCCGCGCGATCTGGCCCACGGAAAGCCCGTAGCGGGCGGCGGCGGGTCGATCGAAGGCGATGTCCAGCTGCTCCACCGGGACCTGGGGTTCGACCTGGAGATCGACGACGCCCTTCACCTTGGCCATCGCCGCCCGGATCTCCCCGGCTTTCTCGCGCAGCGTCGAGAGGTCGGGGCCAAAGAGCTTGACCGCGATCGCAGCCTCCGAGCCCGAGAGGACCTCGTTCACGCGATCCGAGATGAACGATCCGATATTGACCGAGACCCCCGGAACCACATCGAGAGCCTTCCGGATGGCCCTCAGCGCCGGCCCCCTGGCCGCGGGCGAGAGATCGACGTCCATCTCGCTGAAGTTGGAGCCTCCCGCGTCATCGTCTCCCTTGGCTCGACCCGCTCGCTGGGCGGCTACCTTCACGCCGGGTATTCGCATGAGGCTGCGCTCGGCAAAGAGCCCGATCTGGTTCGTCATCGCCAGGCTCATCCCCGGCATTCCGGTGATCCCGATGACGACGTTGCCCTCCTGGAACTCGGGCAGGAAACTATGCCCGAGGAAAGGCAAGATCGCCAAGGTTCCCAGGACCAGCACCGCGCTGGCCCCGACGATCGCCTTCGCATGGGGAAACACCGCCCGATCGAGAAGCCGTGCGTAGCGATTCTTCAGCCATTCGACCGTCTTGCTGTCCCGGTACCGCAGGTTGATATGCGGCAGGAGGATGTAGCAGAGGGCCGGTGTCACCGTGAGGGCAATGAACAAGGATGCGCCGATCGCGGCGATGAAGGCGATGCCGAGGGGGCCGAAGATCCGTCCTTCGAGACCCGAAAGCGTGAAAATCGGGATCATGACCAGCATGAGGATCCCGGTGGCATAGACGATGGAGCCGCGGATCTCCGCGGAAGCGGCGTAGACGATCTCCTTGGCGCGCTCCAGCATCCCGGTATCTGCCTGCTCGCGAAGACGACGGTGGACGTTCTCCACGTCCACGATGGCGTCGTCCACCACGACGCCGATGGCGATGGTGAGTCCGCCCAGCGTCATGGTGTTCAAGCTGATCCCCAGCACCTTCAGGCTCAGGACTCCGATCAGCAGCGACAGCGGGATTGCCAGGAGGCTGATCAGCGCCGTACGCCAGTTGAAAAGAAACACGAACAGGATGACGATGACCAGCAGGGCGCCGTCGCGCATCGCCCCAAGAACGCTTCGAATGGATGTCCGGATGAAATCGGCCTGACGGAGGATGGTCGTCATGTGGACGTCCGGCGGCAGACCGTTCTTGAGCTCGGCGAGCGCCCGCTCGACGGCCGCGGTCGTCCGCAGCGTGTCGGCACCCGGCATTTTCGAGATGGTCAAGATGACGGCTGGCTTGCCGTTCACGCTGCCCATCCCGATGGGTGGCGCCGAGCCGAACCGGACCGTCGCCACCTGATCCAGGGTGACGGGAGTTCCTTGCACCTCGGTCACGACGGACCGGGAAAGATCTGCCACCGAATGGACCCGCCCCAGACCCCGGATGAGATACTCCCGCTCCGGGGTCCGATAAAAACCTCCCGGGGCGTCGGCATTGGAGTCCTGCACGGCTCGGGCGACCTGATTCAGCGTCACGCCATACTCGTCCATCGCCTTCGGGTGCACCAGGACCTGGTACTGCGCCTTGTCGCCGCCGAGCACCAGCACCCGGCTCACCCCCGGGACGGCCAGCAATCGGTTCCGGATCGTCGAATCCGCGAGGGTCCGCAGATCCTGCATGGAGGTCTTGTCGGCAGTCAGGCCGATCTCCAGGATCTTGCCCACCGGTGAGGTGATGGGAGACATGGCCGGAGTGCCCACCCCCGGCGGCAGATGCGGCGCCACGGCGGTTAGCCGCTCGTTGACGATCTCGCGATCCGTATACAGGTCAGTCCCTTGCTTGAAGACCACGGTCACGACCGAAAGGCCGATCTGCGACTCGGAGCGAACGTCGGTGACATTGGTGGCGCCGTTCAGGGCCGATTCCAGCGGGATCGTCACCAGGGCTTCGACGTCTGCGGGAGCGAGGCCAGGCGCCTCCGTCTGGATGACCACCTGGTTGGGCGCGAATTCGGGCAAGACGTCCACGGGCATCGCCATGGAGACGATCGAGCCGAAAAGAAGTACCAGCGCGGCCCCCAGGGCCACCAGCCAGCGATGGTCGAGGGACCAGCGAATCAGTCGATTGAACACGGGCTACCCATCGTAATCTGCGCTCGAAGACTCGAAGCGAAAGACCAGCGCCCCGATTGCCAGGAGAGCCAGAAGCCCTACCAGGGCATAGGCAAAACCTGGAATGCGGCCCAGAAAGCCTGGGACCTTGTCGTGATCGCCGTCGTGATCGCCGTCGCGATCCCCCCCCACCGCGTCAGGGTCCGCAGCGACCGCCGCCCCCCCCGTCTTGATGGCCTGGGCCCGGAGCATGAAGCTGCCCACCGTGACCACGGAGTCACCGACCTTCAGTCCATCTTTGACCTCGACCCACCCCTCGCTCTGCCGTCCGATGACCAGGGGCTCTCGGTGAAAGCGATCCGCCCCCACCTGCAGCCAGGCGTTCGGGACTCCCGAGATCGTCACGATCCCCGTCTCGGGAATCGCCAGCACCGGCGCGGTCTGCCCCGTGAGGATCTTGGCACCCACGTACATCCCGGGCTTGAACTCGCCGCCGGGCGCGTCGAGGGTGGCCCGCACGGGCACGGTATGGCGCAACGGATCGACGGAGGCACCGATATAGTCGACCGTGGCGCGGATCTTTTGCGTCCGGTCCGGAAGCCCGATCTCCATGGGCTCGCCAAGGCGAATCTGATCCAGATCGGAAGGATAAACATCCGCCACGGCCCAGACGTGCCGGGTATCGGTGACGGTGAACAGCTTGTCAGCAGGAGCGACGTTCTGGCCCACGGTCAGTTGCTGGACCGTGACGACGCCAGGCCCCGGACTGTCAAGGGTTATGGTGTCCGAGATCTGTCGGCGAGTCAGCATGCGGTCGATCTGGGCGTCGCCCATGCCGAGAGTCTGGAGTCGCGCCCGGAAGGTCTGCGCAGCCAGGGCCTTTTGCCGCTCTGCCGTCTCGAGCATGGCCTGCGCCCGCGCCACGGTCGCCTGCTCGGCCTGGACGTCCTTGTCAGCTGCGGTTCCCGCCAGCAGAAGCTGGCGCTGGCGCCGGAGGTTCTCCTCGGAGAGGCGCAGGGCGCTCTCGGCGGATTTGACCTCGCCCCGGGCCGTCGAAAGCTGGCTGATCAGGTCCGCCTGAGCCTGTCCGAGCTCCGGAGCCGAGAGCACCGCCAGGGGTTGACCGGCAGCCACTCGATCGCCGGACTGGATCAAGATCTTGACGACCCGGGCTGGCACCTGGGCGGTGATGTCGTAGCTCGTGAGCGCGTCTGCCTCGATTCGACCCGGAGCGGAAATCTCTCGATCCAGCTGATGGTCGGACACGCGGATGGTCTGCAACCCGATCGCTCGCTGGCCTTCCGGGGAGACCTCGACCGTGCGGGGGGTTCCGCTCTGTACCGGCGTGAAGGCCATGCTGCCATCGTCGCCGTCGTCGTCGGCACGAGCAGGGGAAAGGAAGAGACCCATCAAGAGGGGCAGGGCGAGGATGGGGATCGCGAGGCGCGACCAGCGCCCGGGCACCGGCAGGCGGATCGTCATGGCGTGAGTTCTCCTAACGCCCAGCGCAACCCGGCCTGGGCCATCAAGGACTGGTAATAAGAGCTAGAGGCTCGCAGTCGGGCCTGCATCAATTGTCGATCTGAAATCAGGAGGTCCAGATTACTGATGTTACCTGCCCGATAGCCCGCTTCGGCCATTCGCACGGTCTCTCGTGCCTGGTCCACGCTCCTGGAAGCGAGCTCGACCTGAGCCTCGGCCGTCTGGAGCTGTGTGGCGGCCTCCCGGACATCGCGATCGACGGCCAGCTTCTGGCGATCGAAATCCTGCCGGGCCTGGGCGCACCGGAGCTTGGCTGCGTCGATCTGGCTCCTCGAGCGATCCCAGTCGATGAGCGGAACCTTGACGTTGATCTCGGCTTCCCACCCGAGGTAACTCAGGTCGGGGTTGTTGGCGTACCAGCCGTAGGCGCCTTCCAGGTGAACCTTGGGGTACCGCGTCGATTCCGCGACGGCCAGCTCGGCACGGGCCCCCTGGAGCCTGGCTTTGGCCGCCAGGATCTCCGGGCGGTGACTCTCCGCCTCGGTCAAGAGGGATGGCGAGGAAGCCGCCAGCGGCGACAGCGATCGGGAAGCCACCGGCTGGATCTCGAGGTCCGGGCCCACGCCCAGAAGCGACCCGAGAGCGATCCTGGCGGAATCCAGGGCACCCTTGGCGGCCTCGAGATCCGCAGACGCATTGTCCAGGGCAAGCTCGGCGCGGCTGACGTCGATCCGGGGAGAGTCGCCGCTGCGGTTTTGCGCGATCGTGGCGGCGAGCTGCCTTTGCATCCCCGATTGGTTCAAGCGCGCGATGCCGACGCTGTCGCTGGCCTGGAGGACCTGAAAATAGGCTGCCATGACGCGTTGTACCAGGTCTCCGCCGGCGACCCGCACATCCGCCCGCGCAGCCCGTGCATCGGCCTGGGCGACCTCGAACTGTCCAGCGATCCCTCGATCGTAGAGAGCCTGATCCAGGGTGAGCGGTTCGTATTCCTTGCCCACGCTGACGGCAGCCCAGGTAGGCACCAGGCTGGTCGGGGAGGTCTCCAGGAAACTTCCGTCGAACACGATCTGGGGAAAGAATCCGGCCCTTGCGCTACCGATTTCCTTGGTAGCCGCCTCGGCGGCGAGCCGCGATCCCTGATACCCCGGATTGTGGGCGAGGGCCATCCGTATGCACTCGTCAAGGCTCAGCGGAGCGCTGATTGCGAGCGCGGCGCCTGCGCAGCCCAGCAAGAGCGCCACGGGGAGCAAGACGAGCTGGACTATGCGGGAAATACCCGGAGTCGGTTTTTTACCGATCAGCACAAGGAGAATTCCTCGACGGTCTCAAAAAAAGAAGCATTCACTGCGCGAGCGCGGATCCGTCCGTATTGACGAACACGCCCATGGTGGCCTCGGCGGTTTGGCCCGCACTGTTCGAAACCACGACCCTGATGAGCCCCGGCCCCGGTTCGATGTCGTGGTCGAACTCGAGGGGGGTCCACGAGACGGCAGGGCCGATGTTCGTCGCGAGATAGCCCTTGGAAGCCACCCACCGGTAACGGATGGAGCTATCGCCCGCGTCGGGGGAATGCGCCGTGAACGTCATGGCATCGCTCCTTTGGGCCACCTGCGTCGGAGAGGCGGAAATCGTGACGGGACTGACCGCGCCAGTCGAACCGGGACTGGCTCCTGGAGACGCACCGATCTGACCGGCGGTCGCCTTGCAACTCGCCAGCACAACCATCAAGGTGGAGGCGGCAAGCCCCAGGTCGGCTCTCGTGCGCATCCTTTCTCCTCTACTCAGCGCGATCCCAGTATTCCCCACTGAAGCCTTTGTCAGTTCGGTAGTAAATCCTTGGTCCATGGTTCAAACTGGGGATGAGCGGCGTAGTCCGCCCGGTGGCATCTGGAAAAAACTAGGGACTTTCTCCCGAAAGGCCCATCGCCGGGTCGGCGTCATATCGGCGGTGTTCCTCCTGGTGCTCACGATCACGGGCATCGGCTTGAGTATCCAGAAGCTGAGAGGCGTGGCCGACAACGCCCGGGAGGCGCGGGAAGCGGTGGGTTCCAAGTACCTTCTCGACTCCTCGCTGGGCGGGTTCTTCCCGGAGCTTGCCCGAGCCCAGGCCACCGTTCGCGCCAGGATCGGTGATGCGAAGCTCGGTCGCGTCGAGCTGGAGCTCGAGGGCAACCATCCGGTCTTCGTCCTATACACCCTGAAAGGGGACGATCCGGACGACATGCGCCAGTTCGTGGTCAATGCCGAAACCGGGGCCATCGAAGGCAAGGACATCAACGAGAAGTCCCTGTGGGAAACCCTTCACGGCGGCGAGATCTGGGGAGACTACGGGGTCGCCTTCAATCTGGCTCACGGTACCCCGGCGATATACCGTCACCGGTTCGCGGAGACGCTTCCGCAGGTACAGCTCCAGCTCAGGATCATCAGTTTCCACCAGGCCATCCTCGCGCACCG
>JAJYIO010000105.1 GCA_021790035.1 bacterium
TGGTAGAGGCGTCGCTCATCCTCGCCCAGGGGGCCATCGAAAGAGATCATGACACGCGCCAGGAGATCGCCGTGCGATCCGTCGCGGCGTGACAGACCCTTGCCGCGCAACCGCAAGGTCCTTCCCGACGCCGTTCCCGCCGGAATCGCCACCCGCACCATGCCCTCGAGAGTGGGGATCTCGATATCGGCGCCGAGGGCGGCCTCGTGAGCCAGGACCGGGATGTCGACGCGGAGGTCGTCTCCGTCTACATCGAAGACCGGGTGCTTCTTGAGGCGAACCGAAAGGGAGAGTTCGCCATCGGCGCCCCCCACCTTGAGCTTGGTCCCGTCCCGCACCCCGGGAGGGAACTTGACCTCGAGCTGGCGTTCGCTGGTGCGGAATCCGAGCCCGCCGCACGTCTGGCAGAGCTGACCGCGGATGAGCCGCTCACCGCCGCAAACCGGGCATGTCGCAGGCTGTGCCACGGTCAGCCGGCGACGCCCGCCCTTGTCGGCGTCCTCGAGGGACAGCTCGACCTCACCTTCTGCGGCCGGCGCCGCACGCCCGGCCCGAGCACCCGACCCGCCGCGGTGGAACAGCTCCTCGAAGAGATCCTCGAGGACCTTGTTGAACCCCTCGCCGGTCTCGCCCGCATAGGATGTTCCCGCGCCGCGCCGGGCGCCAAACGGTCCACCGCTCGAGCCCGCAAAGCCGCCACCGAAAGGCCCGCCGCCGCCGCCGGGAGCCGCTCCCATGTTCTGGAACAGCGGCCCGAAACGATCGTACTTGGCCCGCTTGTCCGGATCGCTCAGGACGTCATAGGCCTCGTTGATTTCCTTGAATCGCGACTCGGCCTTGGCCTTGTCGGGACCCTGATGCCGGTCGGGATGCCACTTCTTGGCAAGATTTCGATAGGCCTTGCGAAGGTCGTCCTCCGAGGCCTTGCGATCGACCCCGAGCACCTCGTAGAAATCCCGCGAGCCGACTGGCATCCTGCTCCCCGTCTTTCCGCTGACTTATCGATTCTTACGATAGTACCTTGAGTGCATGTCTGTCAATTGAATTAATGAACGGGCCGAGATCTTCACCCTTCGCACGGACAACGCAGGGACTCTAGCCCCGTGATCTCGACCTCGACCACGTCGCCGGGCGCCAGCCGCGGCGGCTCGCCAGGCGTCCCGGTCAAGAGGATATCCCCCTCTTCCCAGGTGAGATACCGCGATCCGAAGGCGAGCACCTCGGCCACCTTGAAGATCAGGTCCGAGATCGGCCCGCGCTGCGCCTCGCGGCCATTGAGCCGCGTGACGAGTTCCGCCGCGGGATCGAGACTGACCGGAGCGATCGGGCCCACCGGGCAAAACGTGTCGCACCCCTTGGCACGCCACCACTGCTTGTCGCTCCTCTGCCACTCGCGCTCCGAGATGTCGAGGGCGCAGGCAAAGCCGCGCACGATTCCCATCGCCTCGAAGACGGACAGATCGCGCGCCGTCTTGCCGATGATCACGGCGAGCTCGCCTTCGGCCTCGACGTGCCGCGCATCCGGTGGCAGCCGGATGGCCTCGCTTGACGCGATGAGCGCCGTGCTCGGCTTGAAGAACAGCTCCGGGTGCATCGGCTCGGGCCGTCCATGCAGGTGGCTACGGTAGTTCAGGCCCACGCAAACGATCTTCCCGGGCCGCCGGGTGAGTCCATCGGGCAAGCTCATCATCACACCGCCGTGCTTGCAAGCAAGGGAGCATCGAGCGCATCGCAGACCTTGCCGGCGGCGTCGAATCGGGCTGCCAGCAGCTTGCGATCGTGATAGAAGGACAGCCACCAGCCCTCTGCCTGGGCCCTGGGAAGCCACCGGGCCTTCTGCTCTATCGATTGCATCGGGAAGTCGTCGTAGGCCATCACCCAGAGCGGGTTGATGTGGGCGTGCGTGGGAAGGAGGTCTCCCATGTGAAGGACGGTCTGTCCGCCGCTCGACATCTTGAGGATCTGGTGGCCCTGCGTGTGCCCGCCAGTAAGGTGCACCTCGATCCCCTCCGCAATCTCGGCAGTTCCATCTACCACGTGAGCGAGGCCGGCATCCGCGACGGGACGCCAGTTCTCCTCCTGGTAGGCATGCTTGGTGCGCAGGTGAGGGGTCGTCATGGCCTCCAGCTCGAGGCGCTGAACCACGACCCGGGCGCGGGGGAATGTCGGGCGGATGCTGCCGTCTGCCTCCAGCGTGGTCGCTCCCCCCGCATGATCGGGGTGCAAGTGCGTGAAAACCAGGTGCGTGACGTCTTCGGGCGCCAGGCCGAACCGGGCGAGATCCCGGCGAGGATCGCAATCTCGGGACAGCCGGTACTGGACGCGCTGCTTCTCGGTGAGCTTGTTGCCGTAACCGGCGTCGATCAGCATCACCGTACCGGGCCGGCGGACCAGCAACGGGCGCAGGGAAAGCGGGATGAAGTTCTCGGAGTCCGCAGGATACCGCTTGCTCCATACGACCCTCGGCACGACGCCGAACATGGCGCCCCCATCGAGGCCAAAATCCGCCTCGTACAGCCAGTCGAGTGAAATGTCGCCGATCTGCATGGGCCGCATGATTGCACGCGGGTAGACGAGCATCAAGCCAGCGAACTCGGTGGCTCGCACGCCAGTTCTGGGTACAAGAGCGTGGGGGCGAAGGGCTTTGCGCCAAGTTCTGGTGGCGATCGAGGACGGGGCGGTCCGGCGGCTGATCGGGCCCATCGTCAGCGGAATCGGTGACGTCGCCGTGCAATATGCCAGCACGGCATCCGAGGCCGTGGCCAGGGCCAGGGCATTCCGCCCCCACCTGGTGATGGGCGAGGTCGAGTTTGCCGGGCCAGGTGGCGAATCGTCGTCCCTGGTGAAGGCGATCCGGTCGGATCCGGCTCTCTTTCGGCTTGCCATCCTCGCGGTGAGCCAGAATGACGACCTTCCCCACCGGTACGCAGCCTTTGCCGACGGGGCCGACGACTACGTGAGCTGGCCCTTCGACGCCCTCGAGCTCCAGTTCCGGATCAAGGCGCTGCTGCGGCGCGCCTGCTGGAACGATGCGCCCGACGCGGTCGAGGTCGGCGATCTCCGGATCGACGAGGCGCGTTGCGTGGCGGTGCGAGGGGGCCGCGAGATCGCGCTGACTCCGTCCGAATTTGCCATACTGCGCTACTTGATGCGCCACGCAGGCCGGCGCATATCCGTGGAAATGCTGCTCACGGAAGCCCTCTCCTATCCAAGCAAGACCGGGGATCCGCAGATCATCTACACCCACGTCAAGAACCTGCGCGTCAAGCTGGGACGCGACTCGCAGCCAGCCCCCATCCATTCGAGCCGTCACGGCTATCTGCTCATCCCCTCGGATGGCGATCCGTAACCGGTCCAGCGTCGGCGTGTCCTTCCACGCAAACTCGATGAAGCTAACCGGAAGCTCGGGCTTGCAGTACAATAGAGAAGCATGTTATCAGCGCCCATTGCGGCCATCGGTCGCATCACCCGCAACCTGACGGCCGCCGATTCACTGCTCGAACTCCTGGCCACCTCCGCCCGGGAAGGCGCCGAGGCCTTGAATGCCAGGATGGCTCTGGCCCTGTTGTGGAATGCCGGGCACGGGGCGCTCGAGATCGGAGCGACCCACGGGATGGATCCGGATCTCGTGCCAGCGCTCAACGAGGCGCTGCGAGTAGAGCGTGAGGGAATCGCCCAGGAGGCGATCGCTCGCAACCAGATCCAGGTGATGGCGGATCTCGCCACGCACCCGCCATCGGTCGTGCTGCCCGAATGGCTCGCGATGGGCCTCAAGAGCGCCTTTGCGGTACCTCTTTCTTTTTCTGGCAAGCCCCTCGGCGTCCTCGTCCTCTTCGACGATCGGCCCCATGCTCTGTCAGCTGACGACCGTGACTTGCTGGCGACCCTCGGGAGCCTCATCTCGGCGGCCATTCACCACGCGCAGCTTCTCGCTCTCATTGCCGAGCGGACGGCACTCCTCGAGGAGGCCAACGCGGGTCTGGAGGAAGCCAACCGCCTCAAGAACGAGTTCGTTGCGATCGCCAGCCACGAACTTCGCACCCCGATGACGGCCATCAAGGGATACGCAACGCTCTTGCAGGAGCCCGACCTGTCGCCCGAGGATCAAGCGGATGCAGTGCGCATCGTGGGCGAGCAGACCGATCGCCTCACGCGCATCCTGGACGAACTTCTCGATCTGGCGACCCTCGAATCTGGCCGCATGCCTCTGATCCTCTCGACGGTCGACATCACGGTGGCCCTGGAGCGCACCCGCACGCTGCTGGTTCGCAAGTATCCCGATCGCCCGATCGAGCTCGACGTGAGATCGGGGATCGACGCCCTGCAGACCGATTCCGACAAGCTCGAGCAGATCTTGCTCAACCTGGTCGATAACGCCTGCAAGTACTCGGCCGCGGATGCGCCCATCACGCTATCCGTCGAGACGGCCGAAGGCGGGCTCGAGATCCGGGTCCACAATGACGGTCCGGGGCTGTCCGAAGCCGAGCAGGCCAAGATGTTCGACAAGTTCCATCGCCTCGACCGCACGCTTCATCAAGCTCGCGGCACCGGGCTGGGGCTTTACATCACCCGGCAGCTCGTCGATCTCCTCGGGGGCAGCATCCGCGTCGAAAGCGGCGAGGATCTCGGCGTCACCGTGGCCTTCAGCCTCCCGATTCGGTTGACGGCAGCCTGACCCGCGCGGGTACCAAGCCGGCTTGATCGATTCAAGCCGGGAACCTCTAAATCGTTCAGGCCAGGGCCGGGGTTGGAACCTGGGCCAGGAAGGAATCGATCTCGTCAGCGAGGGTGGGCTTGCCGATCTCCTGGAGCTCGTAGGTGACGCGGAGCGCGGGAACTCGGATGTCGATGAGACGCCGCAAGTCGATCGGCGTGGCGATCAGGACGAGATCCGCGGGAGTGGCGTTGACCGTGGCCTCGAGATCCTTGACCTGGCGATCGCCGTACCCCATCGCCGGCAACAGCGTGCCGATGTCCGGGTACTTCCGGAAGGTGTCTGCGATGGTCCCGACCGCATGAGCTCGTGGATCCAGGATCTCGGACGCACCGAACCGCTGCGCCGCCACGACGCCGGCGCCGTAGCGCATACCGCCGTGCGTCAGCGTGGGGCCGTCCTCGATGACCAGCACGCGCTTGCCCGCAATCGCCTCATAGCCATCGACGAACAGCGGCGAGCAGGCGTCGACGATCCGGGCGCCAGGATTGGCCTGGCGAACCGCGCTGCGAACCGCCTCGATGTCTCCCGGCGCGGCCGTGTCGATCTTGTTGATGACCACCACGTCCGCGCGGCGAAGGTTGGTCTCGCCGGGGTGGAAGGACGTCTCGTGCCCCGGGCGGTGAGGATCGACGACCACGATCTCGAGATCGCTCTTGAAGAAGGGAAAATCGTTATTGCCGCCATCCCAGACCACGACATCCGCCTCCTGCTCGGCCTGGCGAAGGATCTTCTCGTAGTCGACCCCGGCATACACGACCGTGCCGCGAGCGATGTGGGGCTCGTACTCCTCGCGCTCCTCGATGGTGCAGTGATGGCGATCCAGATCCGCTTCGCTGGCGAATCGCTGCACTTCCTGCTCGACGAGATCCCCATAAGGCATGGGATGCCTGACGGCCACGACCTTGAGCCCGCGCTCCTGAAGCAGCTCGCAGACGCGACGCGTGGTCTGGCTCTTGCCGGCTCCCGTACGCACCGCGCACACGGAAACCACGCGCTTGCTCGACGCAACCATCGTGGCAGCGGGCCCGAGGAGCCGGAAGTCGGCACCCGCAGCCATCACGCGCGAGGCAAGATGCATCACCTGGAGGTGCGACACGTCGCTATAGGCAAATACCGCCTGCTCGACGCCGAGCTCCTGGATCAGACGCTCGAGTTCGGATTCCTCGAAGATGGGAATCCCGTCCGGATAGAGCGGCCCCGCAAGCGCTGCCGGGTAGCGTCGTCCCGAGATGTCCGGGATCTGGGTGGCAGTGAATGCCACGACCTCGTACTCGCCGCGTTCACGAAAGTACACGTTGAAATTGTGGAAATCGCGACCCGCAGCCCCAAGAATCAAAATTTTCGTACGATTCATGGCCAGATTCTAACATTGGCAAGCGGGTACAAAACGTGGGTAGACCATAAGGAAGAGGCGTAGAATGGATCGCCGAGAGATCGCAGCCGGCGCTTATATCTTCAGGGAAGGGGATCCCGCTGGCGAGCTGTACATGCTCATCACGGGAGCCGTCGAAGTTTCACTGGCGGGGCAGGCGGTGGCGCGGATCACCGAGGGCGGATCCATCTTCGGCGAGATGTCTCTGCTCCTGGGCTCGCCGCGGACGGCAACGGTGCGGACCATCGCGCCGAGCGAACTCCTGGTCATCCACGACCTCAACGTCCTGGTCGACACCCAGCCGGCCCTCCTCGTTCGCATCGCGACGCAGCTGGCCACTCGTCTCAAGGACATGGACGAGCGCTTCGTCCAGCTTCGCCGGGCGCTCGAGCCCCCGGCGCAGGCCGGCCAGCCCAGGTAGCGGTTCTATCGAGCCCGCTCCGTTCCAGCCGCGAGTCGTCTAGACCGCGGCTTCCTCGGTCTTCTCCGCGAACAGGGCCTCTACGAATACCGCAGGATCGAAGTCCCGGAGATCCTCGAGGCCCTCGCCGAAGCCAGCCAGCTTGACCGGCAGCCCCAGCAGGTCGCGAATGGAGAAAACGACGCCGCCCTTGGCCGTCCCATCGAGCTTGGTCAGGATGCACCCCGTCAGTCGAGTCGCCTCCTTGAAGACCTCGGCCTGACGCAAGCCATTCTGCCCGGTGGTGGCGTCGAGCACCAGCAGCGATTCGATGGGCACCCCCTGGGCCTCTCGGTCGACGATCTTGCGTATCTTTTGCAACTCGGCCATCAGGTTGGCCTTGTTGTGCAGCCGGCCGGCCGTGTCGATGAGCACCACGTCGGCATTGCGCGATCGCGCCGCGGACAGGGCATCGAACACCACCGCCGCAGCGTCGCCGCCCTCTTCATGACGAACGAGCGGAACACTCGCCCGCTGAGCCCAGACCTCGAGCTGGTCGATCGCCGCCGCCCGGAAGGTATCCGCGGCAGCCATGATGACGTCCAGACCCTCTAACGTGAGCCGATGGGCTAGCTTGCCGAGGGTCGTCGTCTTGCCGGTGCCGTTGACACCCACCAGCATGATCACCTTGAGCTGGCCCTTCTCGAACGCTAGCGGTCTCGCCTCGCCAAGCTTGCCGACGAGGTAGGCGGCCAGCGCACCGGTGACGCCCTCGGGCTCGAGGCCTTCCGTGCGGGCGAGCTGGCGAATGTGCTCCAGGGCAGCCTCCGCGGTCTTGACCCCCATGTCGGCCTCGATCAGCAACTCCTCGAGCTCCTCGAGAAGCTCGTCGTCGATCCGGGTCCTGCCCCGGACCAGGTCCTTGACGCGGTCTACCAGGATCTTGCGCGTGGCTGACAGGCGCTCGGAGATCTGGCCGAGCATCTCGCGATCCATCCCGAAGGACGGAGTTCCGGGGATGGGGGCGTTGAGCACATCCCACGCCCGCTTCCAGAATCCCTTCCGGGCCTGCGGCTCGCTCTCGTCCGCCGCCTGGGGCTCGATCGCGTCTGGCACCGCCGGCTCGGCCCGAGGGGCTGCGGGAGCGACCTCCGGTGGACCGGAGCGATCCGCGCCAAGAGCCTCCGGGACGTTCGCTCGCTCGGCTCCCGCGCTGCCCCCGCCGACAATCGCTACGTCAGCGGATTTGTCCTCGCCA
>JAJYIO010000106.1 GCA_021790035.1 bacterium
CTCAAGCTCCTGTACCGGTCCGAGATCCCCACTGCGGGCCAGGTCCTGGTCGGTGGGGTCGACATCGGAAAGCTTTCGATCCGCCAGTTGCCCGGATTGCGCCAGCGCATCGGCGTCGTGTTCCAGGACTACAAGCTGTTGCCGCAGCGTACCGTGTACGAGAACGTGGCGTTCGCGCTCAAGGTCCTCGGTACGAGTCGCAGGGAGATCGACCGCCGGACGCACAGCGCCCTGGACCTCGTCGGCTTGCGCGAGCAGGCGGATCTCATGCCAGGCCAGCTATCCGGGGGTCAGCAGCAGCGGGTCTGCCTGGCGCGGGCGATCGTCAACACCCCGCCCGTCTTGCTGTGCGACGAGCCCACCGGCAATCTCGACCCGGAGACCAGCTGGGACATCATGCGGCTGCTCACCCGCATCAACCAGCACGGCACCACGATCGTGGTGGCGACCCACAACAAGATGATCGTCGATTCCATGCGCCGCCGGGTCGTGACGATCGACGGCGGGCGGCTCATCCTCGACCAGCCCCGCGGAGGTTATCCGGTGGGCGTTGGCTAGACGGCGTCCGGGTTCTTTTTCGATGACCAGACCGCCCTTGCGTTCATGTGCTCGACGCCGTCCGGCGATCCCAGATGGGTGGCCGGAGGTGTCAGCCTCGTTGCCTGGAGGCTCCCCATGCCCAACCGCGTCCTGACCTTCTGGCGCCAGGTCGGATTCGTGGCCGAGGAGGCCGTCGCTTCCGTCACCCGGTCCGGCTGGATGAGCGGCATCGTGGTCATCACGATGACGGTTTCCCTGCTCATCCTGGGCGGCATCTGGCAGCTTTCGGACGACCTCTATGCCCTCACCCGGGCCGTTGGAGCCAAGGTCGAGATCATGGCGTTCGTCGCCCAGGACGGCGACGCGGCGCAGCTGGCCTCGGCGATCGACCAGCTCCCCGGCGTGGCGTCGACCCAGATCATCACCAAGGACCAGGCCTGGCAACAGCTCCAGCAGGAGATGAAGACCCAGGTCGACTTCAGCGGCCTGCTTCAGGATAATCCGCTTCCCGACACGATCCGCGTCAAGGTCCAGGATCCGGCGGACGTCGCGCCGGTGGCCGACAAGATCCAGGCCTTGCCCGGCGTGGAGGGGATCAACTACGGCCACGATCTGCTGGCCAAGCTCGAGCAGATCATGGCCTTCGTGCAGATGGCCGGCCTGCTGGTCGTCGGCGCACTGATGGTCGCGACCCTGGCCGTCACCGGCAACACCATCCGTCTGACGGTCCAGGCACGCCGTCGCGAGATCGAGATCATGCAGCTGGTCGGCGCGTCGGCCGGCTTCATTCACTGGCCGTTCCTGCTCGAGGGCATGATCTTCGGCCTGATGGGCACGCTGCTGGCCAGCGGGCTGCTGGTCCCCTGGCGGAGCTTCCTGCTCATCCGCCTCCAGGAGCTGTTCCCGTTCGTCCCGATCGACGCCGGCGGCCTGGCGATGGTGAGGCTCCTCTCCTACCTCCTGCTGGTGGGCATGGGGGTCGGGGCCCTGGGCAGCCTCTTCTCGGTGCGGCGGCACCTCGTCGCGGCATCCGGGCAGTAGACCGCCGCACCCGCCACCACGGGCTGGCGATCGTCTCGGTGCCAGGCTGGCCGGGGTGAGGCGATCGCGGCGCGGAGCGCAGGTCGCTCCTCGGGTATAGGAGGCCTATGCCGGGCACCCCCCAAGATCCGAAGAACCCGCTCCCCCAGCGGGTGGTGCCTCAGCGGCGTACCACGCCATTCGATCCGGACGAGATCTACGACATGAAGCTCGGTCCGGGCGATTCGGCCGTCCAGGCGGCTTATGCCCGCACCGGCAAGGGCACGACCTTTCTGGCGCCGCCGCCGGCCTTGCGAGCCACCGGCCCGCAGACCGAGTCCAACGATGCCCTCATGATCGCCCGCCGGGCTCGCCGGGCTCGCAGCCTCACCTTCACGGTGCAGGGCATCATGTGGCGGGCTGGCTTCGCCCCGGACATGGCCCAGACTCCGGTCGGCCAGTCGACTCCCTTTCGCCGGCTGTCGGAGACCGAGATCTCCTCTCCTTCGGGCGCCATTCTCAGGCCCTGCGATGCGGCCTTCGAGATGGTGTTCCGGGAGCTCATCCCCCGGCCGTTGATCGAACAGGCCGATCAGATGTTCGGGATGATCCGCAAGCTCGAGCGGATCTCGCTTTACTACTTCCCGACGGGCGAGGGAGCGACGGCCGGCATCATGGCGCAGTACGCCCAGCAGACGGCCTCGCGGGCGCACGTCCTGTACCTGCAGACCAATATCCGGCAGGCCGTGCCCGCGGTCCTCGAGCAGATCCAGAGGACCTTCTCGGCGGCCGTTCCAAGGGCCGTCGAGGCCGCCAAGCATCCAGCCGCCGGCAGTTTCTGGCAAGAGCTCGACAAGGCGGCGTATCAGCTGTCCGCGACGTTCAAGAACAGCGCGCTGGGCGGCAACACCAGGGCCGCCACCACCACCATCAAGAAACAGGCCAAGAGGGCTGGAAACGGCGTCGACAAGGCAGTTTCGGTCGTCGATATCGTCGGCAAGTTCATCGACGACCTGGCGCGCTGGCCGGGCAAAATGGGCGTGGTGGCCGTGCGGGGAGTCACCGGGGTGCTCATCAAGGCCATCCAGGCGCTGGATCGCATGGTACAGCCCAAAGGCTGAACGGACGGTGGCTGCCCGCTACTTGCCGATCGTCGCCTCTTCTCGCTGGTAGCGGCGGAGGGCCCGGCCGATGGTCGGGAAGGCGATGTCGCCCCAGGGGATCTCGCCCCAGGAAAAAAGGTGGGCTTCCAGGCTCTCCTCGCCGGCGCAGAAGGCGGGGGTGCGCATGCGGCCAGCATAGAAAACCTGCACCTGGCTCCACTCGGGCAGGCTGTACACTGCCAGCAATCGTTCGATCTCGACGTCGGCACCGGCCTCCTCGAAGGCCTCGCGGGCGGCTCCATCCTCCGCGGACTCGCCCATCTCGAGGTACCCGGCCGGAAACGTCCAGAAGCCCACGCGCGGTTCGATCGCTCTGCGGCACAGCAGGAGCCGCCCCGCCCACGTGCAGACCACGCCGACCACGATGCGAGGGTTGACGTAGTGGATCGTCTTGCAGGCCGTGCAGACGTGGCGCGGTCGGTTATCCCCCTCGGGTACCTCCAGCCCGACGCTGGCTCCGCACTCCGAACAGAACATCATACAGGCCCAGCATAGCACCCTGGCATGCCGGGGGGGGGCGACGTCAGGGCTACCGGGGGGAGCTGTGCCAGCCCGGGTCGTCGAGCGGCAAGGCCCGGACGTCTGGCAGATCGGAAAGCGATCCGAAGAGGGCCGCCGAGCTGGTTGCGGCTTTGACGCCGTCCCGGGACAGACCGAAGGCGACCTGGCCCTTGCGCAGGAGCCCTTCCTGGATGGCCCAGGTGGAGAGCGCCGGTCGCTCGCCTACCAGAACGGCCATCCGAGCTGCGAGCGCGAGGTAGCGGTCCTGTTCTTCGGGGGCGACGACGTGGGCCATTCTGGCCAGGCCGAGCGCGCCGAGGTAGCCGGCCGTCAGGGTCTGGCCATCCCCGGTCGACAGGCCCCGCTCGGAGTTACAGGCCGACTGCCAGGCCCAGTCAAAGGCATCCGGGAACCAGTCGAAGGCCTGCTGCATGGCGGGCCACGCCGCCTTGACCAGCGACCAGTCCTGACCATAGAGCGCGGCCATGCTCGTTCCGTACAGGGCGAGGCCATTGCCCAGGCCATAGGCGCCGAGGTGATCCGACAGGGCCAGCATGCTGGTGCTCTCGGATCCCGCAGACTCGTAGCGCCCGGCGCTCGCGGGCGAGCCAACCATGCCGGGACCCTCGAGGCGGGCCTCGGTCCATGCGAACTCCGTACCGGTCACGGGTTCGGTAGAGCGGGCCCAGGAAGCCTGGCTCCAGGCCCGCTTGATCTGGTAGGCGGAGTTGGCCTGCAGGTAGCGGCGATCGGTTGCCGACAGCTGATCCCAGTGGAGGTAAGCCCAGGCCCGGTTGGTGAAGGCCAGATCGGCGGCCGATCGAGCCATGGCTCGCGGTAGCCGCGGCAGGGCAATGCTGGCGCTGGCAGCGCGCGGACGGGGGCGATCGAGCGAAGGCACGGGGAGGTCGTAGGCGATCTCGTCGCTGCCGGTCGCGGCCCACAGCGGGCCGGCCAGGGTGGGCAGGCCGAGGTCGTGGGCCGCAGGAGAAGCCGACGGGGGTTCGGATCCCAGGAGCTTGGCCAGCCACGGGGAAATCGAAGCCCTCGCGATTGCGACCGGAAGTTCGGCGCCGTGCCCGAGCGCGAGTCCGATGACGGGGGCGAGGGGCGCATAGGGAATTGCGCCTGCATCCAGGTAGCCGAAGCGGTCGTGGGCGTGGAGACCATCGGAATCGATCCGGTCGTCGGGATGCAGCGCGAAGGGAACCATGGCATCGGCCCAGTGCCGGATGCGGGCCATGTCCGCCGGCTGGTCGGTGGGTACGTGAGGCGCGATGCCCCAGGGCCAGCAGAATCTTGCGATGGCTCCGGCCGGCAAGAGGAGATCGACGCCCGACCGGGTTTTCTTGAGCTGGATCGTCCAGGCCGGCGAGGGCAAGCTGACGAGCAGAGGAGCTCGACGGGCGCGAGGATCGTAGAGGCATAGCCAGGGCTCGACCCAGGGGATGCGTGCGTTGACACGCGCCCGATGCGTCGCGATGCCCCACCGATCGACGTACCGGAGATCCAGGTTGCCGGCGAGGTGGACGGACAGGGTCGCATCCAGCGGCTCGAGGGCGAAACCGGGATAGAGCAAGGGGTAGAAGACGCGGTACCGGTCGCCTTGAGATTGGCGCACGAGAGCGATCTTGCCGACTGAACTCAGGCTCTGGAGCTTGACTTGATCGCCCGCACGGGGCGATCCGAAGGTGCCGGACAGGGGCGCCGGGGCCAGGCTGGTGGTCGCGGCGGCAAAGCCCTCCGGGCCCAGTTCGCAGGTCAGCAGCCCCGTGAGATTGCCTCCGCCGAACCGCCCGAAGGGCACGGAGCTGGAGGCGGTGGCTGCCACCGGTCCGGGCCAGGGCAAGGAGGGCGAGAATGCCGCCATCGCGAGCGGGCCGACCGGAATACCGACCATGGGCTGGCCGGTGAATCCCGAGAGGCGGATCGCGATCACGTTGTCCGAGTCGTATCGCAACAGGGCCGGGGCGAGGCCGAACGTCTCCTGTCGACGGTAAAGGGGGTAGACCGCGCCGCGCATCCTGCCGAGCAGGTGGCCGTTGAGGTAAATGGCGGCGTTGCCCTCGACGCCCCCGAGCAGGAGCTCCGATCCCATTCCCCGGGCCTCGGGAGCGATCGTGAAGTGGAACCGGTACCACGCCACCCGGTTGCGCAGGAGTTCTGGATTGACGGCCGATCCTGCGACCCACTCCTCGTCGTCGTAGGCCGGGAGCGCCAGATCGCTGCCGTCGCCGGCGCCCAGACGCCAGGTCAGATCCGCCAGGTTGAGCGGGGAATGCGTTCCCACCTCGATTGGCGGCACCAGTTCCTCGAAGAAGGGCCCCTGGTCCTGACCTGCTGCCGGAAAGCCCGTCAGGGCCAGCACCCAGACGGCCATGACGGAGGCCAGCGCGGCCCGCAGAGCTGGTCGCGAGAGGACGGTCCGGTTCAGCTTGCGCATCTGGTTTCCAGCAGGTATGCCCCGTAGAGGAACGGGTGGAGACTCAGGCGATCGACCAGCTCTGGGTCGAGTTGCTCGGCGGCGCCCTCGGCCAGGAGCGGTCCCAGCAGCCAGGACGCGTCGTTGCGCGAGCCGAAGCCGGCGGCCAGGCGTAGCGCGGCGTTGGGACCGTCCTGCAAGGCCCAGGCCACGATCTGGCGCAGGGCGCGATCGTGTTCGGCTGATCCGTAGCCGGGCGCGCAGACCCTGGCATCGAAGAGGACCGCCAGCGCGTAGGGCGGAGGCGTCGGACCCAGGAGGCCGAGGGTGCGAGCGAACGGACCTTGGGAAGGCACGAGCGCCCCTCGAGAGGGATCCTGGACATAGTCGGCGATCGCCTCCGCGAGCGTGGCATCGGCCAGGGGTTCGGGGTGGAGCACGAGGAGCTCGGCGAGGGCTCTCTGGGCGTCCTCTCGCCGGGAATCCAGCGCCACGGCGCGAATATCCCAGGCCGGCTGGGCGAGGGCGCTGGCTGCCCAGGCCGAGCGGAGCTGGCCCTCGGCCTCCTTGACGACCGACCAGGCGCGGACCGGATCGCCCCGCCATGCGGGGACGAGATCGAAAGGACTGCATCCAGCTGCCCGCGCCCAGGCGGCCAGGACCGCGGCCTGGGCGCCTGGCGCCGCGACCTCGCACCAGCTGAAAAGCTGCACCAGGGCGGCGACAGCCAGTCCGCCCAGTCCGCCCAGGAGGCGGCAAAGGCCACGCGCGGCTTCTTCCGGGACCCCCTCGCCCAGGACGGCATCGTCCCCCAGGAACCAGGCCAGGAGGGCCAGGGCGTCTTCGGAGGCTTGCCAGCTCGCGTCGGTGAACGCGGCCGTGATCGCTGCCATCGCGGCGGTCTGGCGACGCAGGACGGCCTGGTCGGGTCCGCCCGTGCCCCGGGTGGCGGCGATGACCCGCGGATACAGGTCGTTGCGGACCGGACCTGGCAGGCTGGAGATGGCCTCGGCCAGCGCCTGCAGGGTCTCGAGCCGGGGGCCGCGCGGCATGTGGGCGATCTGAGCCAGTGGAAACTCTGCCAGCAAACGCCTGGCCGCATCCGGGGAGCGGCCGAGCAGGGCGCGCTCGGTGTTGGCCAGCCGGAGGAGCGCATGGCGGAGACGGCCCCGGGTGAACGGATCCGGATTGCCGGCCGCTTCTCGGGCCAGGCGTTCGGCATCGCGGGCCGCGTCATGGCCGAGCGCGAAGAGAGCCGAATCGAGCGCGGGATCCTCGCCGCTGCGGTGCGCGAGGTCCACGAGAAGGAGGTGGGCGGCCTCGTGGGCGGACAGGCGATCCAGGGGCAAGTGACCGCCCGAGGCCACCTGGATCAGATCCGCGAAGAGCGCCAGGAACCGAGCTGGCGGATCTCCCGACGGAGGCAGCGCACCGACCGCGACGACTTCCGGATCCATGGCCCCGATGAAGGGCGCCACGTCGGCAGCCGGCAAGACGGAAGCGATCTCGGTCAGGTACCGGGCGTACAGAGGGTAAAGGCCATCCTCCACGATGGGCCGGTAGTGCTGGACCGCGGCGCGGGCTGCCAGACCCGCCGAGACGAGGTCGCCCACGCGCACCCCGGCGGTCGCCACGAGGACGAGATCGAGGTAGCGATCCTCGGCATCTTCGTTGCGGAGCGCCGACGCCGCCGCACCCGCGACATTGCCCTCGAGAGCCTGCTCGACCGGCGAGGCCCGAGAGTAGCCCTGCGCGGTCAGGGATTCCGCCTGGCGGGGCTCGCGGCGCCACCGGGGTTGGACCCGGCCTCGGCCGCGTCTCCGGTGGCTGCACGTGGCTCCGACGCGTCGGCCACGCCGAGGGTGAAGGTGAACGCGGAGCCCCGGCCCCGATGGCTCGTGAGGTCGAGCTGGCCACCGTGGAGTGCCACCAGATCGCGCGCCAGGGCCAGTCCCAGGCCGGTTCCCGAACCCGATCCGGTGCCGCGATCGAAGCGCTCGAAGATGCGGGCCTGGAGCTCTGGCGGAATGCCGGGGCCATCGTCCCGGACCGTAACG
>JAJYIO010000107.1:0-4637 GCA_021790035.1 bacterium
GTCCAGACCGACTTTCGGTTGACTTGAGCCCGAGCGCGCCCGCAAGAACCTGAAGCCGAAGCGTACTTTGGTACGTGAGGCGAGGGGGCGCGGACGTAAGCCGGGGTCAGGTCGACCTGAAACAGGTCTAGCGTTCGCGGTGGCTGGGGCCCAAGACGCGATCGGAGTCGCCGCGGTCCCCGCGGTTCAGCGTCGTCGGGGCCGGGAACTGGCCCTGGGTCGCCTTCAGGTTGTCACTCATCTTCTTGTTCTTGTCTGGCAGGGGATAGTCCGCCTTCAAGTTAATCACACTTAAGCTCCGCCGGCCACCCAGGTAACGAACGGTGGTCTTCTCAAGGCCTTCTACCCGGCATCGCCCGGGATCAATCGACCGCAGGGCCTGTATGGACGCCAAAGTTTACAAATCGAGAATCGAAGGTTGAACCGCGGCCGCCGGAGCCAGGGTACAAGTGCAAAGAATGGCGTTCAATGCCCTCGTAGCCTGGCTCCTGGCCGCCAGCGGCAATCCGGTCGCAAGTCGGGAGTCCCCGGTGCCGGTGGCCACGGCAAGTCTCCAGGCCGACGCTCTCCCCACCGGCCGTGACGATCTGGTCGTTTTGGCCGATCGGTCATTCCTGACCCAGTACACATCGGCCTACAATCCCGATGCCGCGGATCTCTACGCGGCCAATTGCGGGCCCGCCAGCCTCGCCATGGTCCTGCGCGCTTTGGATGTCGCTCCCAAGGTCGGGCCGCAGACGCTCATCGACGACGCGCGGATCGCGATGACCGGCTCGGACCAGACCGGATCCTGGACCTATCCGGATCAGATCCTCGCCGCAGCCCCCCGGTTCGGCCTGGCGGCCCGCGAGGTGCACGGCATCGAGGCCGTTCGCGCCGCCGAGACCGTTCCCGGTCATCTCGTCATCTTGAACCTGAACCCCGGGCCGGCCTATGCGGATCGCCTCGATCACCCCTTCGACGGCGGCCACTTCGCCGTCGTCATCGGCTTCGTCGGCCGCGATGCCATCCTCGACGATCCGATGGCCAAGGCGCCCGCCCTGCGGGTCAGCACGGCCGACCTCGAGAAGGCCCTGACCGCCGATCTCGGTCCGGGCATCCCTGCCTACGACGGTGGCGTGGAACTCTGGCGGGCCTCGGTGCCGAGCACGGCCATGCTGGCCTCGACGGGAGGTTCCGGATCGAGGGAATCGGCGGGCGGTGCCGGCGCCGCCTCTCCGATCTCCTCGGGGGGATGGAGGTAGACGCGGAGGGTCGCGACGGCGACGGCCGCCAGGGGAATGGCCAGAAGGATTCCAAGGAATCCCGCCACCCTCATCCCGATGAGCACCGCCGTGATGATGACGACCGGGTGGAGGCCGGTGGTATGGCTCATCACCCGGGGTGAGATGATGTTGTCCTTGGTCTGCTGAATGGCCAGGGCCGCCACCGCGACCTTGAGGACCACGCCCCCGCCCTGCAGGGCGGCCAGGAGCAAGCAAGTGCCGATTCCGATGTAGGTCCCGAACATCGGAATGATCTCGGCCATGCCCCATATCAGGCCACCGACCACGCCATAGCTCATGCCCACCAGCGTGAACGCCACGGTGGACGCCCCCAGCACCACCGAGGCATTGATGATCTGCCCCCGGAAGTAGGCGTTGAGGCTGCGATCGAGTTCGCGCTGGAAGTACGTGAACGTGGGCCGTGCCGGCACGGGCATGAGGTCCCTCACCTGCTGCCAGAGCCGCGGGCCGTCCTTGAGGAAGTAGAAGGACATGACCAGCGTCATGGCCACCGAGAAGAAGCTGAAGAAGCCACTGGTGAGGAAAGCCCCGACGTGGCTCGTCGCATACTCGGAGAGGTCCTGAAGGCGCGGCACGACGAGATTCTCGAGGTTTATCTCGACGTGGACGTTGTGGGCCGCCAGCGCGCTCTCGATGCCCTGGGTAAGGGTATGCAGCCGGTCGGCCGCGACCGGCACGGACTTCAGCAGTTCCTGGACTTGCAGGACCACCAGAGGCACCAGGAGAGCGCCGGCCGCGGACGCCAGCAAGAGCATCACGACGACCACGATCGCCACCGCCGCGAGTCGAGGCATCCGCCGGGATAGCGGATCGACCAGCAACTGGAGCACGTAGGCCACGAGCAGGGCGGAGACCAGGATGTAAAGGACGCCAGCCAGGTAGCCGAACATCAACATCACGGCGTAGCCCAGCACCAAGAGCAGCACGAAGCTGCCCAGCTGGTAGAACCTGCGAGCCCAATCGATGGGAGGTCTCATCGACCTGGCCTGTAGTTGATAGAAAGCATCCTAGACGGGTGGTACCCTCAGTCGGCGAAAAGATAAGGATCGCACCAAAGCGAAGCCCACTGCATCGGATTCTTGACCGGCACCGGATCGTGGCACGTGGCTGGGTGCGGGGATGGATTGACCCCCTCGGGCAGACTGAGGATCTCGCTGGCGTAGAACACCACGCCCTCGTCGAACATGTGCGCCAGATTGGTCTCGAGGAACTGCGCGGCGATCTCGTCCTCGCCGATCTTGCGCAGCAGGTGGATGACGTAGGGAGTGAACCGCGGAAAGCAGACGGCTTCGTGGTACTGCTGATCGCCGTAGAAAATCCGCTGCTCGCTGTCCTTGGTCAGGATCCCGAACGCCGCCGGCCTTCCCTCGCGATGCCGCGTCACCAGCAGTTGCTGTTCGAGGCAACGCCATATCGCCCCCAGATCCGCAGCGGAGAAGACGTCCTCGGCCAGGAGCTCGGCAGCGGCCTCGACGCCGCAAGCCGTCACCATCGGGTCCACCCGTCCCTGTTGCGTGACGAGGTTATAGAGGTAACCGATGCCAGGGTTCCAGAACAGCGGTTTGAAGGTCTGCAGGGCCTTTCGGTGCACGGCCGAGACCTCGGTCGCCAGGGCCCGGGCCTGGGTGGGGTCATCTCCCGAGGGGTCTTCCAGGAGTTCCAGCCCGTAGCTCAGCATGCGGATCCACTGGGCGTTGAGCTCCGGAAGGTAGTACGTGGGGAACTGGTACAGCTCCCAGGCGTAGTGCCCGTCCTGGAACCGCACGATGTCCTCGACCTGCCAGCTGCGATCGACGCGCATCGGCAGATCCCCGACCTGGATCCCCTCGGCCCACACGTTGCGGCGACCCGCCAGCCACGAATGGCTGGGCAGCGACAGGATCAGGCCGTTATCCGCCAGGACCGGGGGGCCGCCCCGGGTCTCGGTGCTCGCCGCCTTGAACGTCTTGTAGGCCGTCGTGAACGTCTCCTTGAGATCCGCTCTCAGGTCGGCGGGCAAGGCAGGTCGGGCTTCGCCAAGCCAGGCAAACATCGAGATCAACGCATCCCAGCCCTGGTAGTACTCGGCGGGCAATCGGCCCGTCTGGGCCCAGAGCTCTTGGTGACTCTTGAGTTCGGGCACGCGGTTGGGCAGGTTGCCGCTCTGCTTGTCCCGGTACTGCATCGCCAGCCGGAGGGCACCTTCGAGGACCTCGTGCTTGCCCAGGAGCTCGAGCGTGCGCCACGAATGCATGAAGCCAGCGAAGACGGTCCGGAACCAGGGCGTACGGAACCACCAACCGCCCGATTCGGGCACGCGGTAACCACCGGCGTTCATTCCGAACTTCTCGCCCATGACATACGTGCGGACGGCGACGTCCGGCGGCACATCCCCGAGGCGCTCCAGGTGCTCGGCAAGACGGCGATCCGAGTCCTCGATGAGCTTGCCCGCCATGACGCTGGCATGCTGGACCTTGCGGATGGCCCCTTCCTCGCTCGTGGATGCAGCCATGAAGAATCGACACTTCGGGCCACGCAGCCGCACCCTGCCCAGGGCCGTACCGCGGAAGTATTGCCGCTGGAAGCAGATGCGTCCATCCACCAGCTCCCGGTTTCCGACGCCAAGCGAATAGAACAGATCCCAGCCGTGCCGGTCCGAGATGAACGCGAACTCGGTGTCGGTTCCCACGGCGATCCAGCGATTGTTCTGGACCGTGACCACCTGACTGGAGACCGTCCGCAGGGCATGGCCCTCTGGATCCGAAAAGTAGTACATGTGCCGGATGTCGAACAGCGGCTTGACGTCGATGAGTACCTCGCCAGCTGGGCCCTCGTCCTCGAAGCCGTATTCGCCCATCCAGATGGTGTCGACCGAACCATCGGGCTCGTTCACATCGAGCAACCGGTAGCGCGCGATGAACGGGCCGTGGTCCGAGTCGAAGCGGTAAGTGACGACGTCGGGGGTAGCCTCCACCCCGGTGGCGACGAGCTGGCATGGGGCCTTGTCGACGAAGACGCCGAATCCGACCCGATCCACGAACTTCCAGTTCTCTCCGGCCACGAGACACAGCAAGCCCTCGTAGGCAAAATCCGTGCGGTGGTAATAAAGGCCGTCCGCCTCGCGCTGGGTCAACGAGGACTGGCTCCATTCGGCAGCCCGCGAGCGCAGCGAAAGTCTCCGAGTCCGGGCGTGGTCCCAGTCGGGATTATCGAGGGCGGGAAACGACAGCGTGGCCTGTCGCGCGGCGACGTCCAGCATCGCGAGGCTCCTACACGTCTTCGTGCGAGGGATGGTGCAATCTTGGCGCCCGGGCGTGGGGACCGAGCAGTTTGTTACATTGTATGTCGGTCCTCGCCATGTGGCCAGAGGCC
>JAJYIO010000107.1:4647-7701 GCA_021790035.1 bacterium
GGAGAGGGCGGTCGGGGGGGCGAATTCAAGGCGACAAACGTCTGGCCATGTCGTTCGCGCGCAGCCTGACATCGGCGCAGGCCTGGAGGGTGTCGGCGAGAAGCAAGGCGGCGTCGCCTTCCCCGGGGAGCGGGCGAGTGAGCCCTCGCACCGTGTCGATCTCGGCATCACGCAGGGCACCGAGCAGGAGGAGGGTTTCGACCCCGACGCTGCGCGCCGAACCTGGACAGCTGCCGCACCTCACGCCTCCCCCCAGGGCCGAGTACGCGAAGGGACCGGCCGCAGAATCCGCCACCGGAGCTCCACAGGCGACGCATACCTCGAGTTCCGGACGATATCCCCCCACATCCAGAAGGCCCAGCTCGCACCACAAGGCGACCGCCTCTGGGCGCGCCCCTTCGGCCAGAAGATCCAGTGCCGCCTCGAGCCTGTCGAAGGCCGCCGCGTTGGGCTGCCCTTCCGCCACGATCGCCACGGCCGCCTCGGCCAGACGGAATCCGACCATCAAGCGATCGAAATCAGCCATCAGCGTGGCGCTGGGGCCATAGGGAAGCGCGCTCGTGATCACGTCCAGAGCTCCCCGCCCGGTCGAGACCTCGAGGGTGGCCCTTACCAGGGGTTCGAGCCTCCCCCCCCAGCGGTTTCTTGGCTTGCGAGCCCCCCGTGCCACCAGGCGCACGATCCCCCGTTCCCGCGTGAGCGCGACCAGAATCTTGTCGTTCTCGCCCAGCGGATAGGTCCGGACATTGAGGGCCGAAAGCGTGTAAGCCGGCATGGTTCCAGCCATCTTAGCGTCGACCCGCCCGGCCATGCCACCGGGCCGGCGGATCGCCGCGCGCAACAGGCTGCCTGGCTGGGTATAAGCAGCTATCGCGATGGCCTCGTTAAAGACCTTCCTCCTGCTTTTGCTCGTGCTTGCCTTCCTCTCTGTCGCCGCCGATGCCGAGCCCCTGGTCGAGGTTGGGAACGAGTCCTTCGGGGTGACGGTCCAGAGTCTCGAGGCGACTCCGGGCGGGATCCGCGCCCAGCTCCGGATCGAGAACCTGACTCGCTCTGGCGAAGTTTTTCTTCACCTCGAGGCCAACGCGACCGACGCGCAGGATTACTTCTTCTTGCCCGGGACCCGGCATCTCGTGGACACCATCGTCCTCCCGATCGCCCCCGGCGGCTCGCGTCTGACAAACGTCTTCTTCAAGCTCGCTCCGCACGCCCGGCCGGGCGTGCTGGCGGTCGGCGACGTCCATCCTCCGTTCGACCAGATCGCCGTCTCGCTCGCGCCCGTCCTCGAGCGCCAGGCACAGGCAATGATCGCTGCGGCCCCCACCTCGCGACCCTCCCGGAACACCCCGCACGCCGGCCGCAGCCAGCGGGTCCCGGCGCTCGAGGCCTCCAAGGTGCTCCGACCGGCCTCTGGCTCGACGTCTGTCCAGGTCGCCAGGAAGTTGCACCCCGAGCGAGCCCCGAGCCGGGTGATGGTTGCGACCGCACCGGTTGCGACTGCACCGGTTGCGGAACACCCCGTACCAGGGCCCGCGATCCGCACCCGCACGGCCGAAGCGACATCTGGCCATCGGATCGTGGCGTCGAGGCCAGGTTCCAGGCGTCCGCTCGCAGGGCCCCACTCGCCTTCCTTGAAGGCGACCTCGCATCCTGCGGTCACTCTGCTCCTGGCCAGCGGACCCCGGAAGTCGGTCCACAAGCCGGCGACCGTGGCTCCCAGACGGGAGCTGGCCGCCGATCGGTTGTCGCGGCACGGCAAGGGCCAGCCGGGCTCCGGGCCACGAGTCCGGCCGCGGGTCCAGCCGAAAGTCCAGCCGCAAGTCATCTTCCTGCCGCCCAACGGTCACGACCGCGTGATCGCGGTCTATGCGCCGCCAACCAGGAACTTCGGCCAGGCCTTGATCCTGTGGGCAGGCCACCAGGGAGCCGACGGGTACGGCTGGGACCGGATCCACGCCGACCATCCCGACGTCCAGGAGTCCCAGATCGGCTATGCGGCGACGTATCCGCATCAGATCTGGACCGACGGGCGGACCTATCTCTTCGTGCGCTGGGACGTTCGCAACGGGGTCGCAATGGTGCTCCAGGTCGCCGGAAACTCGATCGTTTCGGCGCAGTGGGCGACGTACGACGACCTCGTCTACTGGCTTGGCCCGGGCCGGCTCTACCCTCGCCTCATCTACCAGGGCGGACGATGAAGGGAAGGTCGGTTCGAGCGGGGTCAGGCTCGCCGGCCGCCAGCACCGATCCATCCATGGTACCTTGTCCCTGTGCAGCGCCTCACCAATCGGCGCCGTCACCGTCGTTTCAGGAGACCCCCGCGTTGATTGCCGCCTCGGATCGTCGCCTCCGGCTCGAACTCGCCTGCCAGTGCGCTGTGGGGCTGGCCCGGCGGGAGATCGATCTCGTTTTCGAGATCGCGACCGTCTGGCCCTCTGCCGGGTGCACCCGGCATTCCACCTGGCCCACAGCGGGTAGCGCCATCGTGGGGTTCGGGCCCTACCCCGACTGGTCGGCCGATGTGGCATTGCGAGTCCAGTCGGTGCCGGAGGCCGGTGGGATGATGGAGAGCGAGCACGCCTTCATCCTGGACGGGCAGTTTTGCTTCGTGGCAGGCCAGCCGGATCCTCGGGCGATCGGCCCGATCCGGGACGCCCGCTGGGTGGCAAACGCCCCCCCTCGCTCCGCGACCTAGGCCAAGCTTCGGCCGTGTCCGGGGGGACAGAAGCAGTTGCGGGCGGGGCCTCGGTTCGGTCCCAGCGCGCAGCCCCGGGGTAGGTTGCATCGGGCCCCAGGCTCACGCCGAGGAACCCCTTGACCTCGCGAGGAGCGCCGGCCACCTCTTGCATCTTGATGCAGTCGACCGGACATACGTGCTGGCACAGGCTGCACCCCGTGCAGAGATCGAGGTGGACGGTCGGGACGCCCCTTTCCTTGACCGGAGCCCGGCGTCGGTGGGGGATCTCGATGGCCTGGTACGCCGCGTCCTCGCAGGCCGTGTAGCATGCGTCGCACCGGATACAAGCCGACTCGTCGATGACGGCCTCATCACGC
>JAJYIO010000108.1 GCA_021790035.1 bacterium
ATCGGAGTGGACGTCACCAGCAAGAGGCGCCTGGCTCGGAGCCGCAAGCGTTCGTCCGCCAGCATGGCGTGGGCGCCGTCGATGACCACGCCATCCTCGACGCTCCGTGGCATCCGGTCGATCTGGTCGTGGCGCACGAGCTGTGGCCTGGCGGCACCCTGCCAGCCGACGAAGGCTTCCTCCCACGAGCGAATCCTCGCGGCTGGCGCCAGGATGAGGGCCCGCGAGCCATACCGGAGGGCCCACTCCCGGACCACGAGCGCGGCTGTCTTGATGGGCTCGAGGGCCTCGTCATCCGCCAGGAGGGCCGAATTTCCGTGCCCCTCCACGATCGCCATGGCCCCCTCGATCTGGTGCGGCAGGGGCGTGCCCTGTGGATCGAGGGTCGACAGGGCCAGCAGATCTCCCCTGGGGCCCTGGCGTCGCAGCTTCAGCGCGGCGAGGGCGAGATCATGCCATGCGGACGCCGAGTAGTCGCCGCAGGCCGCACGGCCCAGGTACCCGGTGGGATCGACGTACACGCGCTTCACGCTGTCAACCGTACGCGATCGGGCCCGGGTTCGCGGTGACGGACGTCAAGGCTCTCCGGTGCGACCTTGCGCGTCCGGGGCCTCCCTGGCCCCGGTATCGATCGCCACCCGTGGAGCCAAGCCACGAAGCAGCTCGCCCTCAGCGGGAGAGAGCTCGAGGGAACGTGCGGGTTCCCTCGAGTCACTGCCCGAACGAAGTGAGGGAGGACCGAAGCTCACAAGAAACTCTTCTCTCCGGCTGCGCCGGCGGTGACTTGCAGGGGGCCTTGCCCCCCGCAAACTACCCCCCGCTGCGGGCAAGCTGCTGCGTAGCCCTGCTCGGCAGGTGGCGTTTCGTTCGAGGGTGTCGGCGCAGACGGTGGGCAACCCAACAGAGCGCCCCGTCTAGGGGGTGTTGACGGTGTGGATGAGGTCGTTGCCCTGGTTATTCTCGTTCGTGGCCTCGCCGGCCACGTTGTTGGCCGCGTCGGTCACCGGTTGGGCCGTCTCCTGGAGCTGGCTCGCCCCGTCGATCGTGGTGGTGTTCTCGGCCATCTGAGTGACCCCCGGGACCTTGCTCGCGATGCCGTCTAGCTGCTGCTGGAGCTGGTCCGGGTTTGCCGTCTGGACGGTGCTCAAGTCCTGCTGGAGGCGGCTCGCGGTGCCGTGATCGCCGGACTTCTCGAAGAACCCGAAGAGCAGGAGGTAGTGCCACCAGGGAATGTTGTTGGCCTTCTGGTTGTACTCGTCGACCTTGGCCTGCACCTTCTGCGGGAGATTCGACGCGGTGAGGGTGGGGTTCTTCAAGGTGGTGCGCAGATCCTGGATCGCCTTGCTGGCGTTGTCGACCGCGCCGTTCATGTTGTTGACGGTCGTCTGCGGCTCCTGAGGCATGTCCTGGGTCAGCGTGTAGATGTTGTTGAGCGTGTTCTGGAGCTGCGCGTAGCGCGACTCGTCGCTCCCTTCGTCGAGGAAGTACTGCCAGTCGTTCGACTCCAGGGCGCTGTTGGCCAGGTTCGCTATCTGATTGCAGCGGGAGTCGTTCGTGCCGCCGGCCACGCTCGCGATCGCCTGCAACTTGCTGCGGACGTCTGCGAAGGCGGCACCCCAGTCGTAGGTGGTGGTCGTGTACTGGCTGCCGTCCGAGCGGGTGTGCGTCTCGGTCCGCTGGTACTCCCAGGACGGCAGTCCGTTGTTGAAGCCGTTCAAGCCCTCGCTGGCAATCTGATTGACGTTGTTCAGGGTCCGGATCGCGGGGATGTCCGGGATATAGGCCGGTGCTCCGGCAGTCGAGGCCGAACTCTTGATGTAGGCGTCGCTTGCCAGACTGGGTGCGGCGCCCTGCCGGATGATCGGCTTCTTGATGGACTTCTGGGGGGCGACGGACGAAACGCTAAGTGCCATGCTGGCCTCCTCCTCCTTCGAGCTCCCGAGCGGCCGGTCCTCCGGTCCGCGGCTCTGCTTGGATTTGGCCTGAAGGACTTGCGCCTTCCGTTAACACCGGGCTAAGAAGCGGATTTACTCCTGGGCCAGGCGATCGGCCTGTCGCTGGCTCGCCCGACGGAAATACTCCGGCGCGAAGCCCCCGAGGAGAGCCGGCGCGGGCTCGTCCACGGCCGCATCCATGCGAGCGAGGGTCGCTCGATACTCGCGCAGGGCCTCGTCGCGATCGTCGAGGGACCGGTAGGTCTCGGCGAGATGGAAAGATGCCAGCCAGTCATCGGGCTGGAGATAGGCCGCCGCCCGGAACTGGTGCACGGCTTCTTGAAGCGAGCCCATCAGCCGACGGGCGAGGCCCAGCAGGAAGTGGGCGGCCGGGCGGAACGGGTCGTCCTCGAGCGCCTGGTGGCAGAGGGCCGCCGCCTTGAGATACTCGCCCATATCGAGGAGAATCGCCGCCTCGCCGAGAATGTCCTGATCGAGCGAGGGCTCGGCTTCGACGTCGGTTCGGAAGGGCAGCGGGCGCAGTGGCCCCGTGCCGCCGTGGAACGGCCTCTTGCCAAGCAGCCCGGTCGCACGGCGAAACTCGGCCTGCCTCACGGCGGGCGGAGCTGGCATGGCCGGAGCTGCCGCCCCGGCGGCCGCCTTGACCAGGCTGAAGGTTTTCTCGCGCTGCACGAGCGTCACGAGGCCCGAGTCGTGCAGCACCGTCTCGGCCGCCCCGAGAAAGAGCGACCCCCCGTCCGCCAGCGCCTGGGCCAGGCGCCGGTTGATCTCGCGAAAGGTCTGGCGATCGAAGTAAAGGCAGACGTTGCGGCAGAGGATCACATCGGGCTGCGCGCCCACGATATCCTCGTAGGATTCTGGCGCGATCAGGTTATGCACGGCGAAGGAAACCAGCTCCCGGGCCTCTTTGGCGATCGCGAATCCTTCGCCCGCGGGGGTCAGGAAATCCCCGAGCTGCTCGGGCGTCGTGCCGCGGAAGCTCCGGGGTCCGAAGACGCCCCGCTCGGCGCGCTCGATGAAGCTGGCGTTGAGGTCGGTGGCGACGATGCGCACCCTCGCCCCGGCGTCGGCTCCGAAGGCCCGTAGCGCCGTGATGGCCAGCGAATAGGCATCTTCTCCGGTCGAGGTCCCCGGGCACCAGACGACGATCCTGCGGCCCCGCTGAGCCCAGAGCTCGCCGAGAGTTTGCTCGATCACCTGGAACTGAGCGGCCTCGCGGAAGAAGTACGTCTCTCCGACCGTGACGAGTTGAACGAGTCTCCGTCGCTCGGGTGAGCTCGGGCCCGAGCGCTCGGCCTGCTCGAGATAGGCATCGGGCGCTTCCCCGTCGGGGACCCAGCGCTCGAGCACACGCTCTGCGAGCTCGATGTCCAGGACCCGGCCGTACTCGCGTGCGACGAACCGGGCCAGTTCGGCTGCAGGGGATGCCACCTGCGGATCGGACTGGATCACGCCGCCCCCTCCATCCCGGGGACGAGGGGGGCGAAAGGTACCGCACCAGGGTCTGGGAAAACAGCGCGCATGGGGCCTTTATGCCCAGGGTCGGGGCGCCTTATCGGTCTGCGGCGCAATCGGGCCCCTTGGCCGCATCCTCGGGATGTTCGAATCGCGGCTGCGTGTCGTAATTTGGGAGCATGATTGCGCTCGATGTCGTCTGTGCCGCCATCGTCCTCGATGGAGCCGTCCTGCTCGCGCAGCGGCCCGCGGGCAAGGAGCGGGCCCTCGAGTGGGAGTTCCCGGGCGGCAAGATCGAGCCGGGCGAGACACCGCAAGAGGCCCTCGAACGCGAGCTGCAGGAAGAGCTCGGCATCCGGGTGCAGGTGGGGGAGTGCTTCGCGACGGTCCTGCACGATTACGCGGATCGCAGCATCCGTCTGCGCGCTTTTTGGACGGCGCTGCGGTCGGGCGAGCCCGCGCCGCTGGAATGCCAGGCGATCGCCTGGATCGCGCCGGATGAACTCGACTGCATGGCTCTGAGCGAGGCCGATCGAGTGGTCCGGGATCGACTGGTCGAGGCGCTGGCCGCCGCACCCGCGCGGCAGATGCCGGGTGCGGAGCGGTAAGCGGCACGGCCGGCCCATCGCCAGCGGGTGTCGGCAGGAAGTGGCTGCCTTTGGTAAGATGGGTCGTCCCGTTGCGACAGGGAGATCCGCATGAAGGTACGCCACACCCTCCCGGTTTTCCTCACCTTTCTGCTGCTGGCAGGCTGTGCGCCCAGGATCCAGAGCGGATTCAAGGTCGGCCTCGTAACCGACGTCGGCGGTCTGAACGACCAGGGCTTCAACTCCCTGGCGTATCAGGGGCTTCTCAAGGCCAAGAAGAAGCTCCACATCCTGACGAACGTCATCGAGTCCCACCAGGCGACCGATTACGAGAAGAACCTCCAGGAGTTCGCGGATGCCGGCTACAACGTCATCGTGAGCGTGGGATTCATGATGGGCGATGCCACGGAGGCCGTGGCCAAGCGGTATCCGCACAGCAAGTTCATCATCGTCGATTACAAGTACCAGCACCCGCATCCCAACATCGAGGGCATCACCTTCGCCGAGGAGCAGTCGGGATTCCTGGCCGGGGCTCTGGCGGCGCTGGTCAGCAAGACGCACGTCGTCGGGTTCGTCGGCGGCATGGACGTGCCCGTCATCCATCGCTTCAAGATCGGCTTCGAGGACGGCGCCAAGGCGGCCGACCCCACGATCAAGGTCCTTTCGGCCTACACCGGGAGCTTCCAGGATTCCGCCAAGGGCCGGGAAGTCGCGGCCGCCGAGTACGACGAGGGGGCGGATATCTGCTTCCAGGCCGCAGGGGCCAGCGGACTCGGGGTCATCGACGCCGCCAAGGACGCCAACAAGCTGGCGATCGGCGTGGATGCCGACCAGCATGCCATCGCGCCCCATCACGTGCTCTCGAGCGCGCTCAAGAACGTCAACCTCGCGGTCTACAATGCGATCGTCGCGGCCAAGGCGGGTCACTTCGCGCCCGGCAACACGCGTTTGACACTCAAGGACGGCGCGGTGGGCCTGGCCCCGTATTATGACCTGTCCAGTGACGTCTCGCCTGCAGCGCAGAAGAAGATCGAGGCCTTCGAGCAAGGGATCGAAAGCGGCAAGCTCAAGATCAAGCTCCCCGTGGGCGACCGGGTGTAGGTCGCGCATGGCGCCGGCAGTACAGCTCCAGGGCATCCACAAGGTATATCCCGGCGTGATCGCCAACGATCACGTCGACTGGACCCTGGAATGGGGCCAGATCCACGCCTTGCTCGGCGAGAACGGCGCCGGCAAATCGACGCTGATGAACGTGCTGTACGGGATGACCCGGCCCGACGCCGGGGAGATCCTCGTGGACGGGCGCCGGGTCGAGATTCCCGCGCCCAGCGCGGCCATCAAGCTCGGCATCGGGATGGTTCATCAGCACTTCCAGCTGGTGGGCCCGCTCACGGTGGCCCAGAATATCCTGCTCGGCTGCGAGCCTCGCCTGGGCCCGTTCTTCCACACCAAGAAGGCCAACCAGAGGGTCGCCGAACTCGCCGATCGCGTGGGTCTTCCCGTCGACCCCACCGCTCGCGTCGAGCAGCTTCCCGTCGGCATGCAGCAGCGGGTCGAGATCCTCAAGGTCCTCCAGCGGGATGCCCGCATCTTGATCTTCGACGAACCGACCGCGGTCCTCACGCCGCAGGAGATCGACGAGCTGGGCATCGTGATGAAGCGCCTGGCGCAGGAGGGCCGCGCCCTGGTCTTCATCACCCACAAGATGCGCGAGGTCATGGCGATCGCCTCCGACGTCACGGTCATGCGCGCGGGGCGGGTCATCGGATCGACCGTACCCTCGGCGACCAGCGCCGGCGAGCTCGCGGCGATGGTCGTGGGGCGCCCGCTCGCCCCGGTGCCCGAGGAGCCGGCTCACGTGGGCGGCGAGGTGATCCTCGAGGTCCGTGATCTGCACGCCGCCAACGATCGGGGTCTCGAGGCGCTCGAGGGGGTCAGCCTCGACGTTCGCACCGGCGAGATCGTGGGGATCATCGGCGTGGAGGGCAACGGGCAATCCGAGCTCGTCGAGGTCGTCACCGGCCTGCGCAAGGCCAGCGTCGGGCACCTGCGCCTTCTTGGCGAGGACGTCTCTGGCGCGACCGTGCGCCAGCTTCGCGAGAAGGGTATCGGGCACGTCGCCGAGGATCGCCTGCGGCGCGCCGTGGTGGCGGCGTACTCCATCTCCGACAACCTGGTGCTGGATCGCTACTACCTCCCACCCTACTCCCGCCATGCCGTGCTCGACGACCGGGCGATCGGTCGCAACGGCGAGCAGGCCGTCCAGCGCTACCGGGTCAAGGCGCCCGATGCCCGCACGTCGGTTGGTGCTCTGTCCGGGGGCAACCAGCAAAAGGTGGTCGTGGCCCGCGAACTCGATCCCAATCACCGGCTACTCGTCATCAGTCAGCCCACCCGAGGGGTCGACGCCGGGGCGGCCGAGTTCATCCACGACCAGATTCGCCAGCTCCGCGACGCCGGTGCTGCGGTCCTGCTGGTCACGAACGAGCTCGACGAGCTGATGGCCCTGGCCGATCGCATCGGGGTCATGTTTCACGGCAAGATCGCCGGCTGGCGCGTGCGGGGCAGCTGCACCCGCGAGGAGCTCGGTCGCATGATGATCGCAGGGGCGGGCAGCGGGCCTTTGCCGGCCTCTGTTGGCGCGTCCTTGCCAGGAGGTGCGGCTTGAGTCGCTTGCGCACCCTGCTGAACTCGGCAGGAGCCGTGGTCCTGGCTCTGGCTCTCGGAGCCATCGTGCTGGCGGTGTCGGGCTACGACGTGGGCGACGCGCTGGGCGCGCTGGCACAGGGAGCCGTCGGGAGCGTCAACGCCAATGCCGAGACCCTCTTGCAGACGACCCCCCTGGTCCTGGCGGCCCTGGCCGTGGCCGTGGGGCTCCGGGGCGGGCTCTTCAACATCGGGGTCGAGGGCCAGATCACGATCGGCGGGCTCTTCGCCGCGGTGGTGGGATACCAGTTCTCGGACCAGCCGCTCGGCTCGGCCTGGCGCCTCTTCCATGCCCCTTGGGTCCCGGGCGTCGTGCAGACGCTCCTCATCCTGGCGGCCGGCATGGTCGGCGGCATGCTGTGGGGAGGCATCTCGGGCCTCCTCAAGGCGCGTTTTGGAGCCCACGAGGTCATCACGACCATCATGCTCAATTACGTGGCCGTCGGCCTGGTCAGTTACCTGGTGCGAGCTCCCCTGCACGGCCCTGGCCCCATTCCCCAGACGCCCTTCATCGCCAAGGCCGCCCACTTGCCGATCTTGATCCCCGACACGCGGCTGCACGCCGGCCTTCTGGTGGCACTGGCCGTCGCGGTCGGGGTCTGGTTCTTCCTGTGGAAGACCCCCTGGGGATTCGCCGTGCGAACGGTCGGCCTCAATCCCGACGCGGCGCAGTATGCCGGGATCGGGATGCGGCGTCTCATCGTCGGGACGATGGCCCTTTCCGGCGCGCTGGCCGGGCTGGCGGGCGCCGTTCAGATCGCCGGCGTGGACTTCGGCCTGGTGCAGACAGGGTTCTCCTCGGGATACGGCTACGACGCCATCGCGATCTCGCTCCTGGGCCTCAACCATCCGTTCGGCATCGTCCTGGCCGCCTGGCTGTTCGCGGCGCTG
>JAJYIO010000109.1 GCA_021790035.1 bacterium
GCGGGCGCGCGAGCCGTGGAGAGCGTGAGCTGGATTCCGGCCGATCGGCTGGAGATCTCGGGCCCGGCCGCCAGAGATCGTAAGGCTGGCGCCAAGACGATTTCCGATCTCCTCCCGATCCAGAAGGGCGTCTACCGGGTGGTCCTCGATTACACGAACTCGGCTTCCAATCATCTGTACCTCGTGGACACGCGGGACGATCGCGTGACCGCCCGCTACGTGTCGAATGGCGGCAAGCAGCAGATGACGGACGGGACGCACTGGACCATCGACTTCGAGGTCCACCGCCCGACGTGGTCGCCGACGCCCGACGAGCTAGCCGAGAACCCGGGCTTCAAGCCCAATGGTCCGGGGCCGTCTGATTCGATGGGGGTGATCAAGCTCCACATGGATGGCGCCGAGTACATCCACGGGATCGAGGATGCCCGCATCGTCGGAGGAATCGTCGAGCCTTTGACCAGCAGCCTGGATGCCCTGGGGAGTGCGCACTCGCACGGCTGCTGGAACATGAGCAACCCGAACGTGGTCGAGCTGGCCGAGCGGTTCGGGATCGGACCGGGGACCCAGGTCACGATCTTGCGGCCGCAGAACCCGGCCGATGAGAAGACCGCCAAGGCGCTCGCGAAGGACATGGCCTCGCAGGGATTGGGCGATCGGCGGCTCTCCGCCGGCCTCAGCCTCCTCGAGGCGGATTACCGGGGCGCCCACAAGTACCTCTCGACCACTTCGTACAAGACCCGGAACGGGCAGGTGCAGCCCCCCGACGCCTGGTATCTCAAGCTCTGGGAAAGGCGGCGAGCCCTCGGCGCCTGACCGAGGCCGGGAACCGGCGGGTTCCCTCGAGTCACTGCCCGTGCGAAGCACGGGAGGATCGACGATCTGGTCTAGCGCCGCCAGCCGTGTCGCGGACGGCAACCATCGAAGTGGAATCCTGGCCATCTGCGGAGCCAAGCTACGTAGCCGCTTGCCCTCAGCCGGAGAGAGTTCGAGGGAACCGGCGGGTTCCCTCGAGTCACTGCCCGTGCGAAGCACGGGAGGATCGACGATCCGGCCTAGAGGATGATGACCACCGAGACGCCGCCCTTGGCCCAGGCTTGCTTGAGCTGCTGGAGGCCGGCGTCCGAGACCAGGAGGTCCGAGTGCGTGCTCCCCGCGCACCGCTCGACCGTGAGCCTGAGCGTGTGAGTGCCGGCGATGTCGACAGCTCCACCCATCGTGTGCACGTATGCGACCGGAGGCCGGCTGGCCAGGCCCTGGCCGTCGATCGAGCGGATGGACGGAGCCAGGGCGGGCTGAGCCCCGGTGTTGCGAGCATCGAGGATGATCCCGGTATAGGGCGATCCCCCGACCGGAACGGAAGAACTCGCGTCTGCGGCGAACACGATCGGGGACGGTTCGTCGTGGAGCACGGCTCCCGCCAGACCGTCCTGACCGAACAGGGGCATCTGGACCGTGACCTCGACCGAGCCGTCCGGGAGGACGTGGGTGTCGGTGGTCTGGGCCTGGGCGATGCGCTCGTTCACCGCGGCGCGGATGTCGTCGTCGGAGACGGCGAGATCGTCGACGGTGGCATCGCCGTTGACGCGGATCCGGTCGACGATGTCGGAAAGTTCTCGCATGGCGTCGTCCAGGGCGTATGCCTGGGCGACCTTCCGCCGGACGAGCAGGGCCCCGCGGTCGGGCGAGACGCCGATGCCCATCACGGTGATCACGCGCTTGGTCCAGTTGATGGTGTCGGTGAACGGGGACTCGCTCCCGACCGACGGCGTGGTTCCTGCCAGCTCTACCAGTGCATCCGAGGGAGTATCGAGCGCACCGGAGATGCCTCCGGATCGGTGGGAAGCCGGGCGGGCAGGCGCCTTGCCGCGCGATACCGTGTGCTTGAGCGCGGGCCGGGTGTGGTGGGGGAGCCGCCGTGCCGCCGCAGAGCCCGCGGGAAGGGCGCAAATCGTCATGGCCAGCAGGGCCAGGCCAAAAGTGCGAGAGAGCATTCCCTGTTATACCATTGACGGACTTGCCGCGCGGGGAACCGCCGGGGCCGGCCCGCCGCGGCCTTCATCCCTTCGGTCTGGAGATATGCATTGAAAACGAACACCGCTGCAACGCGACTCGAGGAACTCGGACTCGAGCTCCCCGCCCCCACCGCCGCTGTCGCCAACTACCTGCCGTTTGTCCTCGAGGATGGCTGGATCTATGTTTCTGGACAGCTTCCGCTGGTCGAGGGCCAGTTGACCTGCCGCGGACTGGTCGGGGCCGACGTGACGATCGAGGAGGCCTACCAGGCGGCGCGGCGATGCGCGCTGCAGGCGCTCGCTTTGATCGGCCAGGCAGCAGGGAACCTGGACAACGTGCGGATCGTCCGGGTCGGGGGCTTCGTGGCCTCGGCGCCTGGATTCTTCGATCAGCCCAAGGTGATCAACGGCGCCAGCGACCTCTTCGTCGAGATCCTCGGTGACCTGGGAAAGCATGCGCGCGCCGCCGTCGGGGTGGCCGGCCTGCCGCTCGGAGCTGCCGTCGAGGTCGAGGTCCTGGCCCGGGTGCTCGACGATTAGGTGCGCGGGCTGCGGGCGGGAGATCGAGGGGCGCTTCCTCCGCGCCGGGGCCGCGGCCTACCACCCGGGGTGCCTGCGTTGCTGTCAGTGTGGCCAGGCGCTGTCACGCTACCTCGAACACCGGGGCAAGATGTACTGTCAGCGATGCTACGCGGAGAGCGTCGCGCCCCGGTGCGCGGTTTGCGAGCGACCGATCACCGGCAAGTACTTCCAGCATGAGGGACGTCCGGTCCACGACGTCTGCTACCTCAAGCACGTGGCCGAGAAGTGCGCCATCTGCGGTGGGGGCCTCGCCGGCAGGATCGTGACCGACGCCTGGGGGAACCGGTTCCACGAAGCGCACCTGCGCCAGTTCCCCCCGTGCGATTCCTGCGGGCGGTCGACCGCGCCGACGATCGGGCAAGGCGGCGCGAGACTCGCGGATGGTCGGACGCTCTGCTCGGTTTGCCTGTCCACGGCGGTGCGGAGTGAATCCGACGCCCGCTCTCGCTACGAGGCGGTCCGTCGCCAGATGGCGACCTGGGGGATGGAGATCGCCCCGGACATCCCGCTCAAGCTCGTGGGGCGACCCGAACTGGCCGGGCGTCTGGCGAAGACGGGCCACAAGATGGCTCGCGGAACGTTCGGCTTCACGCACATGGAGACCCGCTATCAGGTCGACATGGGGCGCATCATCCCTCGCCACGAGATCACCGATCAGAACGCCTGCATCTTCATCCTGCACAGCCTGCCCGCCGACCTGTTCGAGGGGGCTTGCGCGCACGAACTCGGGCACGCCTGGGCCTTCCTGTCCGGCTGCCCGCGGCACCAGCCACAGCTGGCCGAAGGTTCCTGCAACTATTTCCGGTGGCGCCTTCACGAGGAAAAGGGCACGCCGGACGCCCGGGCTCATATGCAGACGATGCTCGAGGATCCCGATCCCTTCTACGGCCAGGGATTCCGGCGGGCCAAGAAGTACGTGGACCGGAACGGCTTCGATGCCCTGCTCGAGCTGTTGCGGCGATCGGGCGACTTTCCGCTCTTCTCGTTCATCTAGAATTCTGGCGACCCGAAGAGGGGATCGAAAAGGGCCCGGTCTTGCGGCCGGGCCCAGAAGTCGGAGGAGGGAATGATATGAACTAGGTCTATAAGCTAGAGTGGCCAGGAGGCGGAGGGGATCGAACTGCGTTTGCCGGATCTCGTCCACCTGCATTTGGGACGGGCGGACCTCGGCAAAGGTTTCAGGGAGAACTCGATTTCGATGGACGAAAAGTTGACGACCCAGGCTGGCGGCACGGCGGCAGTGGATGGCACCACGAAGTTCCCGGCCATATACGCCTATCAGGCCGACGGGGCTTATCGAGTCGAACGGCGCGAGATGAATCTCGCAGAGCTGCCCGATGCCGACGTCCTGGTCGACGTCGCATACTCGTCGCTGAACTACAAGGACGGCCTGGCGGTCACCGGCTTGGGGAAGATCGTGCGAAAGTTCCCGATGGTGCTGGGGATCGACCTCGCAGGCACGGTGGTCGAATCGCGGTCCGATCTCTTCAAGCCGGGGGATCGGGTGCTGGGGATCGGACAATCCCTCTCGGAGACTTCATGGGGCGGATACAGCGGGTATCAGCGCGTGCGGTCGGATATCCTCATCTTGGTGCCCGAGCGGTTCAGCCTGTCCGAGGCCATGGCGATCGGGACGGCCGGCTTCACGGCGATGCTGTGCGTGATGGGACTCGAACACCAGGAGGTTCGGCCCGAGTCGGGGCCGGTGGTGGTGACGGGCGCCGGCGGTGGGGTGGGTTCGTTCGCCGTGGCGCTCCTGGCTGGTCTCGGATACGAGGTCGTGGCCTCGACGGGCCGTACCGAGATTCACGAGTACCTGCGCCAGCTCGGAGCTGCGAGCTTCGTTTCTCGCGCTGAACTCGAGGCGGCCGGCCCCGCGCTGCAATCGGCGCGCTGGGGGGGCGGCGTGGATACGGTCGGCGGGACCATCCTCGCCAGCGTCATTTCCCAGACCCGGTACGGCGGGGCGGTCGCAGCGTGCGGCATGGCGGCGAGCTCCGAGCTCCACGTCTCGGTCTTCCCCTTCATCTTGAGGAACGTGGCGCTCCTCGGCACGAGTTCCCCGGCGCCACCGAGATCCAAGCGCCTGGCCGGCTGGGAGCGTCTCGCTCGCGACCTTCCCGCGGACGCGCTGGCTCGGATCGCCCCCCGGATCGAGCCGATGAGCCGCATCTTCGAGCTGGCCGACGAGATCGTGGCCGGGCGGATCCAGGGGCGCGTCGTGATCGACGTCAAGTCCTGATCCGGTTGCCGGCATCCGGACACGTTAGCGGCGCCAGCCGTTTCGCGGACGGCATTTTTCCTGGTGGAACCTTGGCCACCTCGGAAGCCGAGCTACGTAGCAAGCTTGCCCTCAGCCGGAGAGCGTTCGAGGGAACCAGCGGGTTCCCTCGAGTCCCTGCCCGAGCTTGCGAGGGAGGATCGAGGCATTGCCGAGAACCGGGGGCTCGCCAGCCAGTGCCAGCGAGCCCCCGTGATTTTTTTCCGCACCGCGCCAGACTTCGTTCCGCGCGGCCTGGGAGCTACGGCCTGGCCGTCAGGTACTCCTGGTACTGCGGATCCCACATCATCGATCGGATCAGCGCCCCGAGGTCGTCCGGCCGGTCGATACGGGCCAGGCCATCCTGGAAGGCGACCTCGGCTACCGCCACGGCGACCGTCGCCGAGATTTCCCAGATACGGGAGACCGGCGGATAGACGCGACCGAGCGCCAGGTCGCTCTCCTGGACCAGGCTCGCGAGGGCCTTGGCTGCGGTGAAGAACATCTTGTCCGTCACGCGACGGGCCTGGCTGGCCACGACCCCCAGCCCCAGGCCGGGGAAGATGTAGGCGTTGTTGCCCTGGCCAGGGACGTAGACCTTGCCCCCGAAGTCGACCGGAGGGAACGGGCTGCCGCTGGTATAGACGGCGCGGCCGTCGGACCACTTGTAAGCCTGCTCGGCGGTGCATTCGGCCTTGGAGGTGGGATTGGATAGCGCCATGACGATGGGCCGCTCGTTGATCCTGGCCATCTCGCGGACGATGGGCTCGGTGAAGGCGCCGCGAATCGCGCAGGCCCCGATGAGGGCGGTCGGCCTGAGCTCCTTGATGGCGGTCTGCAGGTCCGTGATGGGCTCGTGGTCGTGGGCGAACGGCGCCTTGTGCTCGGTCAGACGATCGCGGCCCTTCACGATGAGGCCGTTGCGGTCCATCAGCCAGCAGTGCTGCCGGGCTTCCTCTAGCGTGGCGCCCTCGCTCACCATGGCCGACACGATCAGGCTCGCGATGCCGATGGCGGCCTCGCCCGCTCCGTAGAACAGGACCTTCTGATCCCGGAGACTGCCTCCGACCAGGCGCAGCGACGAGATCATCCCGGAGGTCGCCGTGGCGGCCGTGCCCTGAATGTCGTCGTTGAAGGTGCAGACGCGGTTGCGGTACTTTTCGAGCAACCGGAAGGCATTCGCGTTGCCGAAGTCCTCGAACTGGAGGAGCGCCAGGGGCATGTTCTCCTGGACCGCCATCACGAATTCCTCGATGAAGGCGTCGTACTCCTCGCCACGCGTGCGGTGGGTCCGGAGACCCAGGTAGTGCGGGTCGGAGAGGAAGGTCTCGTTGTCCGTGCCTACGTCGAGGGTCACCGGCAGGACCTGGGCCGGGTGGATGCCCGAACAGGCGGTATAGAGCGAAAGCTTTCCGATCGGGATCCCCATGCCGCTGGCTCCGAGGTCGCCGAGGCCGAGGATGCGCTCGCCGTCCGTCACGACGATCACGCGAACATCATGGTGCGGCCAGTTGCGCAGCGTCTGTGCGACGTGCCCGCGATCCGTGATCGGGACGTACAGACCGCGGGGCCGGCGGAACATCCGCCCGAATTCCTGGCACGCGGTGCCCACCGTCGGCGTGTAGATGATGGGCAGGATCTCCTCCAGGTTGTCACGGACGACGCGGTAGAAGAGGGTCTCGTTGGTGTCGTGCAAGCCCATCAAGCGGGTGTACTTGTTGATGTCCTTGCTCAGGCGGCGGATGTTGTCGATTTCCCGGCTTGCCTGCTCGTCGAGGGTCTCCACCGCCGGCGGCAAAAGGCCCTGGAGACCGAGCGCTCGACGCTCGGCAAGGCTGAACGCCGTACCCTTGTTCAAGAGGGGATCGTGGAGAAGAGCGACACCCGTCGCCATTTGTATCCCTTGCTCAGTCGCTGGGAGCACTAGCTCTTGCATGATGGCCTCTCACTTCCGGCTCCCAATCAAGGGAGCCGTTCCATCCTACCGCCGGTCGTTTCGAACCGAAACCCGGTCAAAGTCCGGAGCTGCTATCCATCGAACTTGCCGGCCGGGTCTCACGAAGGCCGCGATCGGCTGGCAGTCACCCCGTTTTCGGCCAGCAGTCGAGAGCGCGCCATTCCTACCAGATAGAGCGAGCCACAGACGACGATCGCCCTCGACCCGGCGATCTGCCGCGCCACCTCGAGGGCGGCGAGCGGATCCGCGGCGATGCGCGTGTCGGCCAGAGGGCTCGATGCAGCCAGGTGCTCGGCCGGAAGGGCTCGTCCGGAGGGGGGAGTCGTGAGGATCAAGGTGCTGGCGTGGCTGGCCAGGAGCTCCAGCATGGCCGCTGCGGGTTTGTCCGCCAGGGCGCCGAAGACGGCGACCGGTTGGCCCAGCTCCGGCATCGCCGCGAGGGAGCGCACCAGTTCCCGCATTCCCGCCTCGTTGTGGGCGCCGTCCAGCAGCCAGCGGGATCCGCCGATCGACAGGAATTCCATCCGCCCGGGCCACGTGGCGTTCGCCAGGCCCCGGCGCAGCGCATCGTCATCGATGGCCCAGCCCGCAGCTCGCAGGGCGATGACGGTTTCGATCGCCAGCGCGGCGTTCTTTTGCTGGTAGGTCCCGCGAAGGCCGATGTCCCATACCCGGCCCGCATGGCGAATGGACTGGCCGGGCGATTGCCGATCCGGGGCGCTCGGGGAGTCGACGA
>JAJYIO010000110.1 GCA_021790035.1 bacterium
CCGGGGGTGCTGCTGGTAACCTGGGACCCGCTGGCGCCCAGGCTGTACGGAGCGTTGAGGTCTATGGATGACGGACTGATGGCCAGGCTCGTGAGCGCAGTGGCGGTCGTCGGCTGGGCACTCCCCTTGCTGTTGGAGGAGGTCGCCGGGCATCCGCCGAGTGCGATCAAGAGGCAGCTTGCGGCCACGGCCCGCAGGAATCCCTGCTTCATCTGCTTCCCTTTCTTCGCGTAGGACAAGATTCCACCATTCTGCTTCTGCAGTCAGGCGTTACATTGTCGCAGAGAACCGGGCAAGCGGAAGGTCAACTGGGCAGAATACACAAATCTTAATCACGCTATACCAGAGGCCGGATCCGCCAAGATCCTTTGACCGCGCATAGACGCGCGATCGGGGGCGTTTTCACGCCCCCGATTTCGGACGAAGGATTGTGTTAAGAAGCTAGGCCACAGATGCCGGTACGGCCTGGGAAGTGGTCGAAGCGGTGGTGCCGCCGAAGAGCCCGGTCACGCCATTCTTGACCGCGGTGTAGAGACCGGTGCTCTGGAAGAACGCGGTGCCCAGGAAGGCTCCGGCCAGGCCGCCGACGACACCGAGGATGGTCAGAGGCAAGCCTGCCACTCCGAGCGCACCCGCCGCCGCCAGGGCGATGCCCGAGGCTGCCGCGCCGGTGAGGCCCGAGACGGCGCCATCGGTGGTGTCGGCAGCCACGCCGCCGGCCGCCTGGCTGACCTGCTCCTTGCCGGTGATGACCTCGAACCCGTTCACGACCGTCGAGACGATGCCCGAGACCAGTGCGCCGCTCGAGATACCGTGCCACAGGCCGCCGAAGACCTCGCCCATGCCGTGCATGAACCCGCCGCTGGCGACGGCCTTGCCGGCTCCTTCGACCACGGCTCCAGGCGTCACGGGAGCCGGGGCCGGCCCGCCGTGCCCGAACATGTCCTTGATGCCCTGGGCGACCTCCGTGTTGTCGAAGATGTTCTTGGCGGTGTCCTCGACGTCCTTGAACATGTTTCCGAAGAATCCACCACTGCTGGCAGCAGCCGAGGGGAGAGCGGGCCGCATGACCTGCAAGCTAGCACCACCAATCATCGTTCGTCTTCCTTTCGTCCAGCGCGTTTCTTTACCGGTGCTCGTGATATCCGGAGTTCAGAAGCCGTTAAATCCTAAGCGACGGCTAGAATTGGACTAAGGAATGGCTCAATCCTGGTTAAGAAGACGGAGATCAAGGCCGGGCCTGCCTTTTGGGCAGCACCCGGCCGCACACCCACCCGAAAAAAGAAGCGTTCTCAGTACCCTACGTACGATCCACCCTGCGCCAGGCTCACGATTCCGGGGACGTTGGACAAGGAGCCATACCGGCTGATGGCGTAGCGGACGCCGGCGACGATGTTGTCGACGGGGTTGTAGATGTCGTCGTGGCCCGGAAGCTTGTAGGCGTCGAAGGTCGAACCGATCGTCTGCATCAGGCCCCGCGAGGGATCTCCCGCGGCGGCGTTGGAATCCCAGTTGTTGATGGCATTGGGATTGCCGCCCGATTCGTGCTCGATGATGGTCTCGATGTCGCTGGCGTCGAGCGCGCTGGCCGGAACCCCGCTGGCCTCGAGAACCTGGATTGCCTGCTGGACCCAGTCCTGGACGTTTCCGCTGACCGGTTCGTCGGGCAAGGACAGGGACGCTGACTGGCCCTGACTGCCGGAGATGGCGCCATCACCAGGGACGGAGAGCGCGGTTCCGGCGTCGATGAGGTTGGCGTTTTGAATCTGCGGATTCAGGTTCATGAGCTGGCTGATCGTCGTCCCGAAGCGGGAGGCCAGACTGGAGAGCGTGTCGCCCCAGCGGATGTCGATACTTCCCATCACCTTCTCCTCCGACGCGAGCACCTGCTCTGGCTCATGTATGGCCCACCCAAAGGCCCCTTGTGTCGGGAAAAACAACCATTTAAAGGAAGCCCAAAGACGTTAAAAAGTCCGCCGGGGGGACTCACGCCGGGATGGCGCGTGACGCTCGGCACCGCTCCCTGTCAGGAAAGCAGCCAGAATGGATGCGATTTTCGTTGCAAGCAGGTGCATTGACCTTGGGAACTCGTGACGGAAGGGCGACACGGCGGCTCGCCACCCTGGCGGCCGTGATGATTCTGGGCCTCGGGACCGCAGCCTGGGCCCGACCGGACCCGATGACCGCTTACCGCGTCGAACCGGGTGACACGCTGTACTCGATCGCAGCGCGGGAACTCGGCGCCGGGACGCGCTGGACCGAGATCGCCCAGCTCAACAGCCTGGCCAGCAATGCGGGGATCCGGCCGGGCCAGATCCTGCGCTTGCCCGGGCCTGCCGGAGCGTCTCCGGAGGCGGCACCCGATCCGGCGAACCCGCAATCGCAGGCCAGCGATCGCCTCCTGACGTCCTTCGGCGGGCGGCAGGGCGAAAGGGCAAGCAGGCCCGAAACCGGCTTCACGACCCCGCGGCGATACCGGGGCGTCGAGATCGTGCCGCGTGGCCACGTGATCCTGGTCCTCCCAGCCCCGGGCCAGGGTCGCCACGCGCGGCACCGGCGCGCTCGCGAGGAAAGATAGATCCGAGTCGGGAGCCCAGAACGCCTGGCCGCCCACTACACGGCCGACGACGTGACGGCGTACCTGGCGGCCCGGACCCTCGTGCCGCTGGTCCTTGACCGACTGCTGGCGCTGGAGGCCGTACGCGTGCCCCTTCTCGCCCGCATGCGACGGCAGCCGGCTCGGTACGTGCCGGCCTCTCTCCGGCATGGTGTGCGCCGGCCCTGGCCCGAAAACTGCGAGCTGTCGGCCGCCGCCGACGCGGACGCGGGGTTGCCGGCCGAGACCTGGATGGAGGTTCTGGCGCGCCGCCAGGCCTTTAACCGGGTCGCCGGCCTCCTCGCGGCGGGGGAGATCCAGGACAGCTCCGACATGCTCACGGCCAATCTGGACCTCCGGTGCATCGCCCGGGACGCCATCGCGCTGCTGGATGAGTCGAAGGCCGAGCCCCTGCTCCAGGCGACGAGCGGACTGCGGGTCCTCGACCCGACCTGCGGGAACGGCCAGTTCCTCGTGGCCGCATTCGACGTCTTGCTGGAGCTCGAGGCCGCGCTGGGAATGCGCCTGGGTTCGCCCGGCCCTTCGCGAACCGAGGTCGCGAAAGCCATCGTCGAGCGACAGCTCTTCGGGGTGGACCTTTCGGAACGGACCGTGACCATCTGCCAGGAGCGGCTCTGCGACCGCGCCCGACAGGAGGGGGCGAGGCGGGTGGAAGCTCCCGGGGTCCGGCATGGCAATGCGGTGGTGGGCTTCGACTGGGCCGTGGAATTCCCGGAGGCAACGAGCGCCGGTGGATTCCAGGCGATCCTCGGCAATCCCCCCTACCTGGCGACCCATAGCCTGGACTATGAGCCCGAGGGGCCCCATTTCCACGTGAACGTCTACGGCCACGTCCTGGATGCCGCCCTGGCGCTCTGCCATCTTGAAGGGGCGATCGGAATGGTGGTGCCGCTGTCTCTTTGCTTCGGACGCGAGCAAGAAGAGCTGCGCCAGAGCCTGATCGCCTTCGGGGACGGGTGGTTTGCCTCGTTCGACAACATTCCCGCACCCCTCTTTGCCGGGATCAGCCAGCGGTGCACGATCTGGCTGGGGAGGCGGCGACCGGCGCCGGTAGAACCGCCCGGCTCCGTCGGAAGGCGCTTCGTGACCGGGCTCCGGCGCTGGCGCGCCCCGTTCCGACCGCACCTGCTGGCCACGCTGTCCTACACGCAGCTGGAGGACTCGGCGCGAGGCCAGCGCGAGCCTTCTGGCGTCTCGACCGTCCCCCCGGCGGAGCTGCCGCGGATCGCCGGCGAACACCAGCGGGTCCTCCTGGCCGCGCTGACACGCGCCAGCCACGGGCCTGCCGGGATCCGGAAGGGTTCGGTGGCTGGCGCGAAGCGGAATCCGGAGCAAGGGGCCGACAGGGACCGGGCGAGGTTGGGCTACTCGCAGACGGGCCGCAACTTCCTGTCGGTCTTCCGCACGGATCCCCCGTGCTTCGACGCCGCGACGCTCGAGCCGGTCCCCCCCACCAAGATCGCCAGCTTGCAGTTCGAGACCGAGGAGCGGGCGGATGCGGCCCTGGCCGCGCTGTGCGGCGATGTCTTCTTCTGGTACTGGCTGGCTCGGGGCGACGGCTTCGACCTCGCAGGCTGGCTCGTCGACGACTTCGTGTCGATCCTCGAGACCCTGCCCGGCCAATCGGTCGCGGAGCTGGCTCGGCTCGGACGGATCCTCCATGCTCGCCGTGCCGAGGCCTTGGTGTTCAAGAAGAACGCCGGGCGCTACGTCGGGAACTACAACTGGCGCAAGCTGGGCGAGCTCTGTCGCCAGGGCGACCGGACGTTGCTGGCGAGCCTGGGCCTGACGGCAAAAGTCCAGGAGATGCTTCATCGGGACGTCCAGCGCACCCTCGCCGTGAACGCGTTTGCCGGGGAGAAGGGGATCCCGCCCGAGCTGCGGAGACGTGCGGCCGAAGCGCTCTGACGCGCATCGGCACCGAGGGGAGCGCTTCAGGCCGGGCGGCCGAGGGCCTTGAGGAGCTGGGCACGCGCGTCGTCTAGCTGCACCATTTCCTGGATCTGCTGGCCCTCGGCCGTGGCAAGTTGCTGCTGGGCATCATCGAGCTCGATGACGCTGCCGAGTCCCACCGCATAACGCCCCTCGGCCAGCTTGAGGCTGATGCGGGCCTCCTGGACCGCCGTTCCCGCGGCGGACACGCCATCTCGGGCCCCGCGGATGGCCAGCGCCGCCTGCGTGACGTCCAGGCGAATCTGCTGGTCCAGGACCTCGCGCTGGCCCGTGAGGGCATCGAACTGCGCGTGCAGTTCCTGGAGCCTGGCGAGCTTGTCGCCTCCCGAGACGAGAGGCCAGTTCATCGTGACGCCGGCCTGCCAGTCGTTGGATTCGGGGACCTGGCTCTGGGCCTCTGCCGAGACACCGGCAACGGCCGAGATCTGAGGCGCCCACGCCAGCTCGGCGGCCTGCTCGGAGAGCTGCGCGGACCGGATCTGATCGTCGAGAGAGCGGCGGTCCGGCCGAGCGGCCATGGCCTCGGTGACCAGGCGCTCGATCGGCAGTCCCTCGCCGGCCACCGCCGGCAGCAAGGGATCGACGACCGCGAAATCGCCGAGCTGCGGCATCCCGATGGCCTGGATCAGCTGGGCCCTGGCGATCGCGTAGGTATCCTCGGCGTTGATCGCCTGCACTCGCGCCGAGGCCACGCCGGCCTCGACCTGGGCGAGATCGCTGGGCGGCCTCGTCCCGATCTTGACCGCCGCCTGGACCTGGCGCTCGTGAGCCACCTGATCGGAAAGACTCTCGCTGGCCACGGCAACCTGGCGCTTGTCTCCCCAGGCGGCGAAGTAAGCTTGCCGTACGGCGAGGTCGTCCCCGAGTCGAGTCGCATCGAGGGTGTCGCTCTCCACGTCCACCTGCGCGCCGGCCGCTGCCACGGTGCTCCGGCCCGCCCCGAAGTCCCAGATCACCTGCGAAGCCGTCAAGCCAAAGTTGCCGGTGCCAAAATCCCCGAGGGGCGCCGCACCCTGGCCCCTCGAGGCTGCGGGCGCGAGGGCCTGGCTCTGACCCAGATCCGCGTGATGCTCGGCGCTGACCGAACCCGATATCTGGGGCAGGAGCGGGGCCAGAGCCTCTCGCTGGCGGGCCTGTGCAGCGCGGACGTTGGCGCTGGCCTCTGCGAGCGAAGGCTGATGGGCGCGCTCCATGGCCAGCGCGGCGTCGAGCGTGAGGACCTGTACCGGTGCCGATCTGGAAGCGATCCGGTCCGACCCGGACGGGAGCCAAAGTGCGAGGTGAGCTGCAGCCAGGAGCGGAATCATTCGTATCGCAGGGCCTCGATGGGATTCAGGCGGGACGCCTTGCGGGCGGGATACAGGCCGAAGGCGACGCCGACGATGGCAGCGAACACCATGGCGACCGCCATGACATCCGGACGCAAGGAAACGTGCCAGCCGAAGGTGGTCGCCAGGCGCCAGGCGATCGTCGAGCCGAGCCCGATGCCGATGAGGCCACCGAGGACCGACAGCGTGACGGCCTCGACCAGGAACTGCGCCATGATCTGGAGAGGCTTGGCGCCGAGGGCCATCCGCAGGCCGATCTCCCGGGTGCGCTCGGTCACGCTGACCAGCATGATGTTCATGATGCCGATGCCGCCGACGAGCAACGACACGGCGGCGATGCTCGACAAAAGCAGCGAGAGGGTCTGCATGCCCTGCTGCGACGCATTCTCCATCTCGGTCAGGTTGCGGATGGAAAAGTCGTCGTCCTGGCCCTGACGAAGGTGATGGCGATCGCGCAGCAGCGCCTCGATCTGCTCCTGACACTTGGCCGTATCGCCCGAGGAATCGGCCGAGATCTCGATCATCCCGGACACGAACTGATGCAAGCCGCCCTGGATCTTCTCGGCAAAGGACGTCTGCGGGACATAGACGCAATCGTCGTAGTCCTGGCCCATGGGAGACTGGCCCTTGGGGGCGAGCAAGCCGATGACGGTGAACGGGATGTTGCGGATGCGAATCGTCTTGCCGACCGGGTTGGCTCCGGGGCCGAAGAGCTGATCGGATACGGTCTGGCCGATGTCGGCGACCTTGGTTCCCGAACGCACGTCGGAATTCACGAAGAGGGCTCCGACCTGCGTCTTCCAGTCCCGGATTCCGAAGTAGTCCGGCGAAGTTCCGTAGACCGTCGTGCCCCAGTTTTGCTGCTCGCCCACGACCTGAGCGCCCGTCCGGAGCACGGCCGCCACGTAGCGGGCCGTCGGCACCTGCTGGCGAATCGCATCGAGGTCGCCCCACGTGATCGTCGGCTGGGTTCCGAATCCCCCGCGCATGCCGCCCGCCGAGCTGGCACCCGGCAAGAGGATGAGGAGATTGGTCCCCAGAGACGAAAAGACGCTCTTCATCTGGTCCTTGGCACCTTCGCCGACGGCCACCATGGCCACCACGGCCGCCACGCCGATGATGATCCCGAGCCCGGTGAGGAAGGACCGCAGCTTGTTGAGGAGCAGCGCCCGGATGGCGATGAGGAGAGTCTGGTAGAAGCTCATCGGGGCTCGACCAGCTGGCCTTCGGCTTGCAAGGCGGCGGCGTCCTTGGGCTCGTTGGGGAGATCCGAGAGAATCGCGCCGTCCCGCATCACGACGATGCGGCGGGCAAACGCGGCGATGTCCTGCTCGTGCGTCACCAGGACGACCGTGACGCCCTCCCGGCCCAGCTCCTGGAAAAGCGCCATGACCTCGAGGCTCGTCCTGGAATCGAGGTTGCCGGTGGGCTCGTCTGCCAGGAGCAGGGGCGGTCGCATGACCAGGGCCCGGGCAATGGCCACGCGCTGCTGCTGACCGCCCGAGAGCTGGCTGGGATGGTGCTGCATCCGGGCACCGAGGCCGACCCGCTGCAGGGCCTCGACGGCCAACCGGTGCCGGATCTGGGCCCGGACCCCGGCGTACACGAGGGGAAGCTCGACGTTCTCGACGGCCGACGTGCGC
>JAJYIO010000111.1 GCA_021790035.1 bacterium
CAGTGACTTGAGAGGGGCCCTTCGCCCCTCTCAAACTCGCCCCCCGCTGCGGGCAAGCTGCTGCGTAGCCCAGCACAGCAGGTGGCGTTTCATTCAACGCTGTCGGCGCGGACGGTGGGGGACTCACGACGCGATCTCTACGCTGCGTCACTCGGGCCAGTGCGCCTCGCATTCGGACCGATCTGCTCGGTCTCGCTATGCGAGCCGTGACTAATCCAGGCTAGACGCCGGCGAGCTCCTTGAGATCCGAGGCGATGATGAGCGGGGCCGCCGTCTTGGCGCGGATCTCCTCCACGGTCGTGCCGGGGGCCGTCTCCTTGAGCACCAGACCGGCCGTGGTGACCTCCATGACCGCGAGATCGCTCACGATGAGATCGACGACGCCCTTGCCCGTCAGCGGAAGGGAGCACTCGGCCAGGATCTTGGACTCGCCGTTCTTGGAGACGTGTTCCATGGCGACGATGACGCGCTTGGCGCCGCCCACGAGGTCCATGGCGCCGCCCATCCCCTTGACCATCTTGCCCGGAATCAGCCAGTTGGCGAGATCCCCCGAGGCCGAGACCTGGAGGGCTCCCAGTACGGTGAGGTCGATATGCCCCCCGCGGATCATGGCAAAGGAGTCCGCCGAGCTGAAGTACGACGACCCCGGAAGGTCGGTCACCGTCTGCTTGCCGGCGTTGATCAGATCCGCGTCCTCCTCGCCCTCGAAGGGGAAAGGCCCGATGCCGAGCAGGCCGTTCTCGGACTGGAAGACGACCGTCATGCCTTCCGGGACGTAGTTGGCGACCAGGGTAGGGATACCGATGCCGAGGTTGACGTAGTAACCGTCATGCAGCTCGCGGGCGATCCGGCGGGCGATTTGATTGCGATCGAGGGGCATTAGCTCTTGTCTCCTGCGCGGCGCTCTTAGACCGCAGCCGTCTGGCGCGGACGGACCGTACGTTGCTCGATGCGCTTGGCGAACCGCGCGCCTTCGAAGATCCGGTTGACGTAGACCCCCGGGGTATGGACGTGGTCGGGATCGATATCCCCCACGGAGACCAGGTGCTCGACCTCGGCGATGGTGACCTCGGCCGCGGTCGCGATCATCGGGTTGAAGTTGCGCGTGGTCTTGCGGTAGACGAGATTGCCCAGGGCATCGCCCTGAAAAGCCTTGACGATGGCGAGATCGGCGCGCAGGGCGCGCTCCAAGATGTACCAGCGCCCGTCGAACTCGCGCGCCTCCTTGCCTTCAGCGACCTGGGTTCCGTATCCGGTGGGCGTGAAGAAAGCTGGGATGCCGGCGCCCCCAGCTCGGATTCGCTCGGCCAGCGTCCCCTGGGGGGTGAGTTCGACCTCGATCGTGCCGTCGAGCACCTGCTGCTCGAACAGCTTGTTCTCTCCGACGTACGAGGAGATCATCTTGCGAATTTGCTTGGTCTCCATCAAGAGGCCCAGCCCGAAGTCAGGCACGCCGGCGTTGTTGGAGATGACGGTCAGATCCTTGATGCCGGCCTCCCGTATCGCCCAGATGAGGTGCTCTGGGATTCCGCACAGGCCGAACCCGCCGGCCATGATGACCATCCCGTCGTGCAAGAGACCCGCAAGGGCTGTCCTGGCGTCACTGTAGACCTTGTTCATGGTCCGTCCTTACCGCAATGATCGACATCGACCCCTCATTATAGGTCTTCTGTCACGAGCTTTTACAAGCCAGCCGAGCGACCGAGCGCCGTGCAACCTGGCTCCGGTTGATTCCTGTTGGATCGGGTCCCTCTGCGCGATTGCCGTATTACCAACCGGTCCCCGTGTGACTCGGGCCCGAACCGGTCAGACCGGGAGCGCGCTACGGCGCGCGGAAGGGGCCGATCGATCCCATGTCGACGGTGGCGGATGCAACGGCCGTGTCGAGCCGCTCGAAGGCCGGCGGCGCCGCGCCACGGGCGATGACGTCGTGAATCTGGCCATCTGGCAGCAAGATGGCCAGCGCCCGCGTCCCGGCTCCCGGCAGCATCTTGCCGCTCGCTCCCGGCAGGTCGGCAAAGGCCGGATCGCCCGAGGCCGTGGGCTCCAAGGCGAGCTCCTGAAGCTGACGCATCTGTGCGACGGACAGCGATCCGCTGGCCAGCACGCTCACCACCGGCGGGTGCGCGTAAGGGAACCGGCGCGTGGCGGTCCAGGCCCCCGTCTTGTCGATGATGAGCGTGTCCGTGCGGAAGTATGACGGCCCCACGGTTCCGGTCTGGTGCGACTGCACCACGAAAGTATCGGGCGCCGGCTCCGGCACCTTGGCCCCGGCGGCACCGAGGCCTGCAAAGGTCGCGATCGCCCCGGCGGCCATGGCCAGGGTCGGGACAAGCCAGATCTCCCACTTCATCCGTTCGCTCCCTTCACAGTCCTACACATCCTAGTCCCCCGGCCATCGCGAAGCAATGCGAGCGCCGCGACGAGGCCGGAGCCGGCGGCCGGATCTGGGTTAGAATCGTTCGTGCGCCACTCAAGTACGACCGGAAGCCATCCTCGGACTCCTGCGCCGAGAGGGCGGATGAAGGTGCGGTCCTGGTTCGGTGCGATGGCGATCGTCGCGACGTACGCCGGGATCAGCGGGGCCATCGGGGCCGTGTCTGCGGCCAGCCGCGCCATTGCCGCCGGGGCTCCCGCCCCCGCCGACACGCAGATACCGGCTCGAACTTTGGCGTCCGGCAGCGCGTCTCCATCCGGGAGCGGAGCGCTCATCGTCCTCCCGGATGCCACCCCGCTCCCGGTCCTGGGTCCGAGCGAGGACGCTCCGGGCCTCCCTCTGGGCTACGACCTCGAACCTGCTCGGGGTCAGGGCGCCGAGGCCTCGGACCAAGTCGGACGTTTGCTGGAAGCCCTGTCGGGTCCGCTTCGCGGCGCCTACCTCCTGGCGCACTGGCGAGGCCTCGAGGGCCATGCGCTGGGGGAATTCGCGTTCAAGTACATGACCCCGCGGACACTGAGCCGGTCCTTCGTGGGGCTATCCATGCCGCTGCGGGTCTTCCGCGCCTTGCCGGTGCTTTTTCCGCGACGATTCCCGGATCCCACGTTCGCCAACTTCGGCTTCATCCGCAATCCCGATGACCCCGCGGGACTGCCGCTAGGCCTCGAGGCCGGGGGGATATCGCCCCGCTACGTCGACTTCACCTGCGCCGCGTGCCATGCCGCGACGGTGGACGGCAAGATCGCTTACGGGGCCCCCAACGCCGCCCTCCGGTACGGCGACCTGATCCTGAGTCTCGACAGTGCGCTGACCGACTCGAGATTCACGCTCGACCGCATCGAGGCGGCAGCCGAGACGGCCGCCAGCCGTTCCCTGTCGGTCGGCGAGAAGGCCGAGATCTCCGACTGGCTGCGCCGCCGGCCCTTTCCGCATTTGACCTCTGCCGAGCGGGCCATGATCGCGAGCTGGGGCCCGGGCCGGATGGACCTCGCGGGTGCTGGCTTTCCCACCCGGATCCCGTCGCTGTATGGAGCGCGCGGCTTGCTCAACTGCGATGGCAGCGAGGCGGGCCTGGCCAACGAGGTCCGCTACCACCTGTTTCTTCGCGGCCTGGCCTACCAGGATCTGGAGACTTCCCGGGCGAATCGGCTCGTTTCGGCCCTCGTGAGCTACGTTCGGTCGTTACGACCACCGGCATCTGACGATTTCGAACCCCGCGGCGTGCTTCTCCGCGGCAAGCGTATCTTCGACGAGAACTGCGCTTCTTGTCACGTGCAACGAGCCAACCAGGTACTGCCGCTCGAGATGGTCGGGACCGATGACAAGAGGTTCCGACAGGATTCCGCGCTATCGCAGCTCTTTCTCGGCTGGAGCGGGGTCCGGGGCCTCCGGGTCCGGCTCTGGCCGATGGTCGAGGTCCCGCCCCTCGAGGGTCTCTGGTTCCGCACGGCTCTGCTGCACAACGGTTCGGTGCAGACTCTCGACGATCTGCTGACGCCGCCGGACGATCGGCCGCCCGTCTTCGCTCGGGCCGGTTCGGTGTTCGACACGAGACGTCCGGGGAACAGCAATCGCGGCCACGACTTCGGGACGCACCTGGATCCGTGGGACAAGGCGGCCCTGATCGCTTACCTGCGCTCCCTTTGAGGGTAGAGGGTCCCGGCTTCAGTGATCCGGGCCCGAGGAGAGCGGCGTCGACCTGCAGCTGCCGGTCAGTCCAGCAGGCGAGCGGACAGGATGCGATCTGGCTTGGCGCCGGGGATGGGCCCGTAGTCCGTCATGGTGCGGGTCAGGTGGTTGACGACGTTCATGCCCTTGACCACCTGCCCGAAGACGACGTAGCCGTCGGGACCGTTGGGGCCGAACGTCTCGTTCAGCTGGCTGTTGGAAGCAAAATCGATGAAGAACTGGCTGCCGGCGCTGTTGGGATCTGAGGTCCGCGCCATCGCGATGGCCCCGGGCAGGTGCTTGAGCCGGTTGCGTTCGAAGGGAATCGTGTAGCCCGGCCCGCCCTCGCCGGTGCCCGTGGGGTCGCCGCCCTGCGCCATGAAACCAGCGATGACGCGGTGGAAGGGCGTCTTGTTGTAGAAGCCCTTCTTGACGAGCTTCTCGAAGTTGCCGGCGGTCCGGGGCGAATCGTGGTCGAACATCACCAGGACGATGTCGCCCCGGGTCGTGTGCAGCAGGACGTGATGGCCCGGCGACACCTTGAAGCCATCGACCCGATCCACCTTGGCGAGCACGGCTGGCTGCTTGCGATACCAGGAAACGGCGCCGGCCTCGTGCCTGACGGCTGCCAGGCGGTGGGCGTCAAATCGAGCACCGAGGGCGACGGCGGCAATAGCGGCGATCATGTCGGTTGCAACATCTCCTGGTTCGAAGCAGCCTCGGGGTCATCGAGCGGATACCCTGGCACGCCCCGGGACTTCATGCGGTAGAAACCATACCGCAAAGTTCCCTCAACGGTCGAATCGCACGATCGCGGCATGCGAGGACCTACCCGCAGAGATCTGCCATGGCCCATTCGGTCCTGACCGCGACTCCGGTACGCGACATCTGGCGGTCGCGCTGGCTGGATGTCGCTTTCGCCGCGCTCTGGCTGCCCCTGGCCTTCTCGACCTGGACGGCCTGGGAGGTCCGCCGGGCTCCGCTGGCCCTCCCGCTCCTGGCCGAGAACCTGCTCATCATGATCCTGTTTGTCTCGCGCCGACAGAGCCGGCAGGTCGCTCGGAGTCCACAGGCCTGGATCCTGGCGGTGGTCGGAACCCTGGCGCCCTTGCTCATGCGTCCGGCCATCCCCATGGTGCTGCAATCAGCTTCTTTGAGCCCGCTCCAGCTCGTATCCTTGGGGCTGCAGGGCCTGGCTGCGGTCGGAATGCTGATCGCGCTGGCCCGACTCGGCCGGAGCTTCGGGGTCGTCCCGGCGCATCGCGGCCTGGTGAACGAGGGGCTATATGGACTGGTTCGCCACCCGATCTACGCCTTCGAGATGGCCTTCTACGTGGCGTTCGTGCTGGGCAACCTGTCTGTGGCCAACGGAGCCGTCCTGGTCGCGTTCATCGTCACCCAGATCCTGCGAGCCGATCAGGAAGAACGCCTGTTGAGGTCCGATCTCCGCTACCGCAACTACACCCGCCAGGTTCGCTTTCGCTTCATCCCCGGCCTGCTCTAGCCTGGACTGTTCATGACCCGCTACGCGAGCCGTGAATAGTCCAGGCTAGCCTCGGGCGGTCAGAGCGGGTATATGTCGGCCATGGCCGATCTCGAGAGTTCCAGCCCACCTGAACCCGGCGCGTCCAAAGGGACCAAGGGTAAGAAGGCACTCAAGATGCCGAAGGTGCCTTCGCTTCCCAAGATCAAGCTGCCCAAGATCCCGCGGGCCGCCATTCCCTCGGTCGACTTCGGTGTCTTGCTCGGGGGAGTCGCCATCGCGGGGCTATCGGCAGCGGCCTCGATCGTCGCGGTGCATGTCTTCTTGCCGGCCCGAGAGATCCAGGTAGTTCGGGATCCGACCGCGGTGCTGGTGGGGCGCGGGTTCAACCGCACGGGCGTTCCGGGATTCACCGTCGGACCGGATGTCGCCGATGATTTCGTTTCCAACACCGCCGAGCCCCAGGTCGACGAAACCGCCTACATCCATCCGCAAGCGGACGTGCTGGGCGATGTGCAGATCGGTGCCCACGTTTTCGTCGCACCGCACGCGTCGATCCGGGGGGATGTCGGCCAGAACATCCGGATCGAGGACTCCTCCGCCGTGCTGGACGGGGCGGTCATTACCGGGAGACCGACCGAAGAGCGAGGGATCGCCCTGGGAAGCAACGAGGTGCAGGTTCGCGGCACCCGCTATTCGGTCTACATCGGCAAGCGTGTGACGATCTGCGCACAGGCTCAGATCCGCGGTCCGGCGATCGTGGACGATGATACCTACGTGGGCGGTCAAGCCCTGGTGGATCGCGCGATGATCGGCAAGGATTGCGTGCTCGAACCGCGTTCAGCCGTCATCGGCGTCATCGTCGGAGACGGGCGTTACGTGCCGGCGGGCGACGTCGTGCGCGACCAGACCGCCGCCGACATCCTGCCGCTGGTTACCGGCACCTACGCCTATCACGACGCGGACGCGCATGCCGTGCAGGTGGATACCGAGCAGGCAGACGCTTACAACGCCCTCTATCCCCGACCTCGCCCGACGCAAGCCGATTGACCGGCGCTTCAGATGCCGCCATCTCCGACGCCGGTCGATTTCCCGTCGGCGGGCGCCAGCGTCGCATCCATCTGAGCGCGGCGGACCTGCAGGGCCCGCACCAGGTTGAAGCGCGCGTACTCCAGCTGGGGATCGAGTTCGAGGGCGCATTTGAGCTCGGCGATCGCCCCCTCGACATCGCCCAGATCCTTGAGCGCGGTTCCAAGGTATGCGTGAAGCGTCGCATGCTTGGCGTCGATCTGGAGGCCCCGGGAGAAGGCTCGCGCCGCCGCCTCGGGATCGCTTCTTTCCACGCAGGTGATCCCGAGGACCAGGAAGATGTCCGACCGGCGGGGATCGATCTTGAGACCCGCCCGGAAGGCCGCCTCGGACTCGCTTTTGCGCCCCAGGGTGCGCTGGCAGAATCCGAGGTTGAAATGAGCCTGCGCGTTGTCGTTGAACAGCGCGATCGAGCGCTGGTACCACATCATCGCTTCGTCTACCTGGTTGCTGTACTGGAGCACGAGGCCGAGGTTGAAGGAGGTCACCGCGCACTCTGGCCGGAGCGAGGCAGCGCGCATCAGCAACTGCCGGGCCTGGGCCAGGTCTCCGCTCTGAAACCGCTCGGCTGCGGCGTTGTTGAAGGCCGCCGCGCGTTTCTTGGAGCGTTCGCCGAGGTCGCGCGTGATCGGGACGAAAACCCGCTGGGATCGCCGGCTCCGGGGGAAGAGGATCAGGGAATCTTGAACGGTGTTCATCGGATGCTGCTGCCTCGGTTTCCTCTCTCTCGGTGAGATCTTCGGCACAAAATCGGCCAAATCAAGCCCCCAGGTTGAAACTTCGATCCTCCCTCGAACTCTCTCCGGCTGCGGGCAAGCTGCTGCGTAGCCCCGCTCAGCAGGTAGCGTTTC